>NZ_JAALFC010000018.1 GCF_011058155.1 Litoribacterium kuwaitense
CACAGCGAAGATTAAAGCCTTTTGTGGGCGACATGGGGGAGCGACGCTAACATCGTCCAATGCACGTAAAGTGATGGAATGGGCGTATACGCAGAAAAACGAATATTGTTTTGCCAGACCAGCATTTAGGAAGAAATACAGCATATGAGATGGGTGTTCCACTTTCGCAAATGGCGGTTTGGGACCCAATTCGGCATCAGCTCGAAATGCAAGAAGATCATCAAGAGGAAGAGATAAAGCTATTACTTTGGAAAGGCCATTGTTCGGTACATCAAGGCTTTACGGTATCACAAATCAAAGCATTGCGAAAACAAGACCCTTCGATACGAATCATCGTTCATCCCGAGTGTACATTTGACGTCGTTCAAGCTGCGGATCTCTCTGGTTCTACAGCGAAAATCATTCAGGAGATTGAGCAGGCTCCCGCAGGCACAAAATGGGCCGTAGGTACTGAAATGAATCTTGTCAATCGGTTAGCAAAAGAACACCCATCGCAGCATATCCGTTCATTAAATCCATATATGTGCCCATGTTTAACGATGAATCGCATTGATTTGCCTCATCTGACATGGGCCTTAGAGCGAATTGATGCGGGTAAGCCTGTCAATCAAATTAGCGTTGATGAGGAAACTGCAGCGGCAGCACACACTGCAATCGAGCGAATGTTTGCGCTCGTGTAAACAAGCGTGTGTCTTTATTTCAAAAAAACGCCCATAAGTCATTGAAAGGACTCATGGGGCATGATTTACGAAGGATGATCAATGTGAAATGCAGGCACCTTTTCTTCTGAAGAGGTGTTTTTTTGGGGATTTGAATAGGAGGTACTTTCATGATGGGTAAGGTGATTTGTGTCTGTCTCCTCAGTAGAGAGCGATTCGAGCGGAGGAGCATTATTGGTTTGTTCATTTGTTTCTTCAATCGTTAACGATAATCTATATTTACAACCTCGGTCTTCAATAAACGGACAAAGCGCATTCAATTTATCAATAATTTGTGAAGTTGTAAACATTCCCTCGATATTAAAAGTCATTTTATGGGGGCTATTTTTATTAGGCAGTGATTCCGCTGGTATATTAGACTGGTTGTGTGTATGTTGTGGCGTACTTTGCGTCTTTTTTAATAAAGCCAAAGTATCCGCTACACTTTGGTTTAGTTGTGTAGACTTTTGTTGTAAATGTAGTGGACTATGATATTCGCTTTTCTTTGATCTATTATGCTCGCGTTCAATTTTGCGTCTTTGATTGTAGACAGTTGCAGTACTAACCTCCCATTTTTCTGCGAGTTGCTGAGCAGAATGGTGTTCCAAATATAAGTGAATTAATTCATTTTTTTGGTGGTTAGGTAGTAATTGGAATCGTGTGTATGGAATGACTTCTTTGCGGTATTCTTTCATCTGGTCTTCTTCTACGGGAACAGTACGTTTAGAATGTTTTTTTTCACGGAGAGGGATCCCTAGTTTTTTCATCATTGAATAAAGCTTGTAATACGGGCAGTCCAACATGTCAATAATTTCTGAGGTTTTCATCGTGCCGCGCCAATGTCTAATTAGCTTCTCTTGTTCAGCAAGGGGTTTTTCGATCAGTTCATGATACTTCAACCGGCAGATCCTCCTTCTACAAATTATAAAACGTTTTATTTATTCAGAATTCGTTATGAATTAGCAAATTCCTTTTTTTTGATCCCATTTTTTACGCTTTGAAATTATTCTAGTCTGGAACATGTCTCCAAAAAAATAAAAAAACGCTCTGTAAAGGGTAACGCTAACTTAGAGCCGGCTTCGCATCCGTCGTGACTCTGTTCGTTCGTTTCTTATGATCAAACGTTAGCAAGGCTTTCGATTTAGCCTGAAAATGTCGAAAAAAGAGTGTAGACAAAGCCGCGAAAGACTTTGTCTGCACTTTAATAATAGCTCTTATGAACACGTATCGTTGACACTATAAATCCATAGCTAACATGGCGATGTATACTGTTACGGCTTGGTGAAATGTTTTAACATCTAGTTGAGTGCGCTCAATAAATTTGTCGACTCGGTATTGCAAGGAATTGCGGTGGACAAACAGTGCTTTTGCAGCAGTTGAAATATTCATGTTTGATTCGAGAAACTTCCTGACACTGTGAAGCAGCTCTTTGTCATCAGCAACTTGTTCGAGCATCGCTTTCACCTCTGCAATGGTTTCCTGTGAGCTTTGGGAGACAAGATAAAGCGGAAGTTGCTCAGCATGGAAAAAAACGGGTGATTTCGAATGAAGCTTTCTTGATATCGCAAAGCTTTCTTGTTCAATAAGATAGCGGGCATAAGCATTTTCGTCGGCTTTTTGTGTGTGGCCAATGTATACATGGACATCTGAGTAAAAGTCTCCGGTTAACGCTTCAGCCAAATCCTCATAAGCGATCGGTTCCTCTAAACTTACGGTCTGTGGCTCGATGAGAAAGCCTCGGTGTAAGCTTTCCCAAATGATGACGGGTGTGTAAGGGTAAATGCCTTTGACAGCTTCTGCAAAAGAATCTCGATCTAAGAGCGCTTCTTTAATATGAAAATGGATTAACCGATGTTCAGGTAATGGCTCTGTTGGCATACTTTTTTCTATGAACAGCTGGTGCCACGGACGCTCCTGATCATTTAGCGTATGCGTATCGATTTCATGACTAAAAAAAAGCTCTAATAACTGTCTTTCTTTTAGACCCATTGCAGTTTTTAAAATGCCGACCCACTGCCCTTCAACATGAAACCATTCATATTGACCGGCATCATGAACAGCATGTTCAAAAATGAGGTTGTCCTGATATAAACGTTTGAGATGATCAAGCATAGGGGCTCGCTGCCTAACTTTATCAGGCCGACAGCGCTTCACCACCCTTCATTCTTAAGCTGAACGAGATTCGCTGACAGAGAGTTGAGTCACTTGACCTTCCTCACTCACATGCAGGCTGACAAGAGTCAGTTGTGGATACCAAGTGCGAAGGCGCTCGAGAGCACGTTCTGTCGTTTCTTTTTGCACATCGGATGTACATGGGTGACCGGCACAATCGTCATGACCAGCTACAATGATGACCTTCGATCTGTGGGCGTTCACGGAAACTTCAATCATTTGCTTGAGGCGTTCAACATCACCTTCATTGCCATCAATTAACACTTTGTTGGCGCCTGGTGCTGTGACACAGTCGACATATTGTATGTCGTAATGTTCCTTAATCCATTGATTGACAGGCTCTTGAACACGACCATCCATACAATTAATAGCTGTCGCAAATGTTTGATCGATAGATATCGGCAATTTAACCAACTCCATTTTTTAAGTTATTGTTTTTTTAAGTGTAAGACAACAGTGTTTGTTCAACAAATTTTTCTTCTTTTTGCCACGCTTCTACAGCCTCAGGGGAGAGCGCTGACAAGAGTGACGCAGCCGTTTCTTTTACGGCATCCTGAGATGATTGCTTGCATGCGTCAAGCTGTGCGTGCAAATGCTTAGATGCCCACGGGGTCAAAAGCTGTTCAGCACTTTTTTGCCAAGCAGACAACGCATCATCTAAAGCCTTGAACAGATCGTTCTGTAATTGTTCTCTACCCGGTCCCTCTGAGAAATATTTAGCATTTTTCATATGCTTTTGCCACGTTCGAAGTACTTCAGAAGAAAACTGGATCACTTCGATCATTTCTGGTACTTTCTGCTGTTTCATATCAACGGTTGGCAATGATTCTTGAAAATGTTTCGCAAAGGTCTCAGCCCAATTTTCTTGTGCTTCCACCGTCAGTTGATAGCTTTTTTGTTCGAGTCTAAGTGCAGTTGCCCTAAGCTCTTGTGCTAAAGCTTCGTTGATGAGGGTTAGAAAATCGTTCATCCCAGCTTGAAAGGCTTCCTTTGCTGAACGTTCAGCGAAAAGCCCAGGGTGGAAAGCTTGCTTAAACCACGTTCCAGTATTGAACTGTGAACGCTGCTTCACGTGATATAATAGCTGATCCTCCTCGTTTTTAAGCGCTGTTTCAAGAGGGGATTGAGCTGTGCTTTGAATCTTGTGTAATATGGCATCCCGCTTCTTAAGAATGGTGTCGGCTTTTTCCTGTCGCATTTCTTCTGAAAGCCGCGCATTCTCGGAAGCTTCAGAGAGGAGACGCTTGACGAAACGCAAGTCAGCGATCGCTTCATTGGTGACGACACTTGCAAGTTCATTTTGGATGAAGTCATTAAAGCGCTGTTTCATTGCCCCAAGCCCAGATTGCTGACGAGTTTCTTCAGAAGAAGACAACGCTTGACGGCTCGAAATAGCGTACAGCCGCGGTTGCTGAATTTGACGAGCAATGAGCTGCTGTTTTACATAGGATTGCACTTGTTCAAGCTCAGCGTCGTTTTTTGCTAAATCTTTAGCATTGACAATAAAAAACATTTTATCCAACGCAAAAGCGTCTTTCACTTTACCGAGCTGTTCCAGAAACTGTCGATCTGCTTTAGAGAATGCATGGTTGTAATACGTCACAAAAAGAATAGCATCAGCATTTTTAATATAGTCAAAAGCAACGGACGTATGTCTGCTATTCATCGAGTCGGCCCCAGGTGTATCAACGAGCACGACACCTTGATTTGTCAACGGACAATCGACATAGACATCAACACTTTCAACGAAACAGGCTGTTCTTTCTTCGGCTGTATACGCCATATATTGACTTTTCGTTGCCACAAAGGATGTACCAAGTGTCTCTTTTTGCTGCTCTAATCCGTGAGCAATTGCTTCAACAAAGGCTTTTTGCGCGCCGGCATGATTTGGCCAGTTCAGCTGAGCGAGAAGAGAAGAGAGCTCCTCTAAAGTGGAAATTTCTGCATTTACAGGCTGTAAAGCGTCTTTCGCATCGTCAAGTAGCTGCGCCTCATCTTTCATATGAATCACAGCCTCGCCATCATGGTGCTCGTTGTTTGGAGCTTGAACCCTAATAATCGAAGCTGTCGTAGGCTGAGGTGAGACCGGCAGGTGACGTCCACCAAGCAAAGCATTGGCAAACGACGATTTCCCTGCTGAAAATGCGCCGAAAAGAGCAACGGTAAAGCGTTGCGTATTGAGCCGTTCCGCTTTTTTATATAAGCGTTCAGCGACAGAATGTGTGCCAGGGAGCGCGGAAATTCGTTTCCCTACTTCGGTAAGGTCATGTGTTAGCTTTTGGCGATCGACCTGCAACACTTTCGAAGTGTCAATGCTCACCCCTGTTGATTGTGTGTCTTCCAACACATCTGGTTCTTCAACAATTTCTTCTTGCTGAACGAATGCTTCTGCAAAAGGACGCACTTCCGAAGTTAAGAGGTGATTGAGCGCTTCTTCTTCATAGGTAGGTGGGTGGTCTAAAACGGCGATCATTTCTTGCTCAAGCTTATCAAGCTCTGCATCTAAAGCACGTCTTTGTTGGTCGGCTTGAACAATTGCCTCCAACTGCTGCATCTTTGCCTGACGCTCCTCATTGGTATGCTGCTCAAATTTTTGTAACGAAGAGAGTCCTTCTTCAATTAACGGAAAGAAAGCCTGTCGAGAACGTTGACGAATGAATGCGATGATGTCATCTCTATATTTTAACACATAGGTTGCATTGGCTGTCGCCCCTGATTGGACGAGATCTGCCAAGTCTTTACTTGTTACAGAAAGGTCTGTATGAAAGACGCTTTCAACCAACCTTTCATCTTTAATACCAACCTGCTGCATTGCATTGCGGACTAGGTCACGAAGGTTCGTCACAAGTTGTTTTAACGCTTTAGATAAAGCGTTATGAAATGCATCGAGACGTGCGTCCTGCTCTGCAAGCACTTTCTTTTTGTTGCGAAAGAGTCCCGTTTTAAATTGCGGGTCGAGTGAAGCGAGATATTGGGCCGCTAACTCCCTTGTTTCGTATGGAAAAAGGTGTGCGTTTGCGGCTGTACGATCGACAGCTTGCCGAGTCTCTTCGGCAAATTGCTTTTGATGATCAATCGCTGTTTGTTGTGCATGATTTTCATTTGAAAGCGCTTCTTTTGCTTCTTCAAGTTCTTCAGCTGTCAAATGCTCAAGGGTGTCGGCGATCTGTTCTCTTTGTTGGCTTTGAGCTTGCTTTTCCCAGGACAAATGCTCTTGTATTAGCGCTTTAGCTGTCACTCGTGCAGCTTCATCGACATGATTGGAAGCGTTTTTTGCGTAGTCATGTAGAAAATGACATAGCTCATGCCATTCGCTTCCAGCTGTCTCAGGTGAGTGAACAGAGGTTAAAAATAAATACGATGTATCCACCCCGCGCTCTTGAAACGCTTGGCGAATATCTTGGCGAAAGGTCTCAATTGAAATTTCTTCATGATGCAGCTTGTCGATTTGATTTACGACGAGCACAACCGGTTTATTTTGCTGTTGAATCGCTTGGAGGAAATGAATATTGACTTCGGAAAGAACGTGGTTACAATCCATTACATAAACGATCAAATCAGCAAGGTATAAGCCGGATTCTGTAGAGCGTTGGTGGGCATCATCGACAGAATCAACGCCAGGAGTGTCGAGTAAAATACAACTCTGGTCGAGTTGTAGGCTCGGGTGAGAGAAGGTGACAGAGGCAATGTCCTGCCCATCCTTCATAAAATGTGAGATGTCGTCGAGCTCATAAGCTTCAGGAATGGTATACGTTGTCCCCTTCATCGATTCAATTGTTGCTTGGTGCTGCCCTTTTTTGATCTCCACTAGGTTTGCACTAGTTGGAATAGGGCTGGACGGTAAAACCGGCATGTTGATAAAAGCATTAATCATACTCGATTTCCCTGCCGAAAAATGTCCACAAAATGCGATATGCGATTCTCCGCGCACAGTCTTTTGGAGGAGTCGTTTTATTTTTAACTGCGCCTTCTCATTTCCAGCATTCTGAAACAGAAAATGTAAGTGAACGAGAGACGCAACGGATGAATGATCTACGGTCACAGTCATGAATAAATCCTTTCTCTTTTGTCTGCTAAAACAAGCATAGCAGAAAGTGTCTTTACAGAAATGATAAGTCAGGTGCTTTAGGATGTCAAAGCATGGTAGAATGAAAATTTAAATTGGTTGGATGAGGAAAAAATGAGGGGAAAAGGTTCACAAAAGGGGCAGAAACCATTGAAAAAGGTCGTATGGATTGTAGTTACTTGGGTGGTGCTTTTGTTGATTACTTATCGTATGTCGTTTTTTACAGGACAAGGCACAGCGACAGTCATTGAAAAAATTCCGACCGCTGAAAATATTGCGATCATAAATGTTCTTTTACGTAAACTGACACACTTTTTTTCCTACGGTGCTTTAGCTGTTGTTCTATGGTGGGCATTAAAAACAAAGAAGAACGGTTTTGCAATTGCTTGGACGATTGCGACCCTTTGTGGTTTGTTTGATGAGGTTTGTCAGTTTTTTCATCCTAATCGAACTGGAGCATGGTATGATGTCGTCATCAATTCAGCAGGTGCATATGTATTTTTATTGGTGATTACAAAAATAAAGAGACGGTCGTAAATCGCCGTCATTTATCATGTGGAAAACTGGAATAAAGGGGTAAATTTACGCAATGAAAGTACCCATTTCACCCCTTAGTTCGTCTGATCCAATCTAACGATCATAGCCCCTTTACTTTGATATACCTTGATAACCAAGTGCATCAAACACATATGCCATCCGTGCATACCCTTCATTGTTCGGGTGGAGTCTATCTAACGATAATAGCTGAGGGTGCTGTTGAAAGATACTATACATATTTCCTACAGCAACACGGGGGCTTTGAATATAGAGAAGCCGTCGGTTGAATAAACGAATCCATCTGTCAAAATCAGGCTGGTTTGGCCAAGGATTATAAATGTTTGCGATGCGAATCAACGGAGGTGCTTGGTTGCGAGAGCGTTTTATTAATAAGTCTACGATGGACCCGATGTTGTGCAGGCACTCATTGATTGCTGACCAAACGATGGCATCCTCTTTTGTGACTAAGTATTGACGACCGGCCTGCAACAAGTCATTACTTCCTGCAGTTAAAGTGACGATGTGTGCGTATTGATCATCGGAAGGTGGGGCATTTAATAGGAGCTGAAGCAGTTCACCACTCGTAAGGCCAGGACGTGCAAGGACCTTTTTATCAACAGGACGTTTCAAGGCTTGGGATACTAAGGCTTGATATTTTTTTACGTATCCTGAGGAAAATATGAGTCCGCCAACACCCACAGTTAATGAATCACCAGTAGCAAATAACCGTACAGGTCCCTTCATGATGTTCACTCCTTTTAAAACAAGTCACAATCATAAGCGGTAAGTGGCGCTTCGCAAAGATGTGTATTATTTTATGCTGGAGAAGCTTTATCGTGATAGGGAAGTGTTGAAAGTGGGGATGAGAAGTAAACAATACGAAGAGGCCAGTGTTTTTACCTGGCCGCAGCCTGTTGCCAAACGCTTTCATTCTTTGCCCGCTTGACTAATCATTCTTTTAAAAGTGCTTTGTTTTGTTCAATTTAATGTGACGGGGTAGCTAGCCCAGATAAAAACACATTCCAAGAACCGATAATTCGTTTTTCATATGTCTCTTTATCATATAAAAATTGTTCGAGAAAAATGCCGTCCATGAGACAGAACAAAGCCGCGACAATATCGTCAAGCGATTGGTCGGTTTTAAAGGAGCCATCGATCTGGCCTTTTTGCAATACGCGCCTCAATACAGCTGTTACTTTTGTTTCCGCTTCAAGTATGGTCTGTTTAAGCTTTTCGGCATGAACTTCAGGAGGGTAGACGAGCAGTGATTTGTATAAACGACCTGCATCCGTATTGGCAAAAAAAAGAGACGATTCCGTGACCATTGTGCGAAGCTGTGTGGGAGGCGGAAGGTGGTCAAATCGTTGTTCAGCAGTCGTGAAAAATTCCACATGTTGATTCATTGCCTCATCAGCACAAGACAGGTATAAATTGTCTTTGTTCGTATAATGATTGTAAAGAGACGGCTTTTTGATACCTACCTTGGCTGCAATGTCCGCCATTGAGGTGCCAGAATAGCTTTGATCGGCAAAAAGTCGAATGGCTTCATGAAGAATTTTTTGAGAAGTATTCATAGCAAAAACTCCAATTATTTTTCAAAAATCCTACCACAAGGAAGGAATTGCGTAAAGGGAAAGCGAAAATGGAGAAAATGTTCAAATTGAATTTGTAGGGGGGAAATTAATGTCACAGGAGCATTTTGACTGGAAGCAGCTTCAAGGTCAGTTAATTGTGTCATGCCAAGCTTTGGAGGATGAGCCGCTACATGGCGCTCACTTTATGGCGCAAATGGCTTTAGCTGCTTACCAAGGTGGTGCCAAAGCCATTCGCGCAAATGGTGTAGAGGATGTAAAAGCAATCAAACAAACGGTAAACATTCCAGTCATTGGACTGATCAAGCGTGAGTACCCGAATTCGGATGTGTATATCACTCCTACCCACATAGAAGTTAATCAATTAATAATGGCAAACGCGAATGTCATCGCGCTCGATGCGACAAAGCGCAGCCGTCCAAATAAAGAAGCGTTGCCAGACCTGATTGACCAAATTCATAAAGAAGGTAAACAAGCGATGGCAGATATTTCAACATTAGAAGAAGGGCTGGCGGCTGCAGAAGCAGGAGCTGATGCAGTGAGCACGACGATGAGCGGGTATACGCCTTATTCTCCCCAGCAGAAAGGACCAGATTTAAAGCTGGTGAGCGAATTGTCGCAAGTTCTTACAATTCCTGTTATTGCTGAAGGACGAATTACCCGACCTGAAGAAATGATCGAGGCGTTTAAACGAGGAGCGTTCGCGGTTGTTGTAGGATCAGCAATTACGCGCCCTCAGCTCATTACAGAAAGATATACGACTGCCGCTGCTGATTGGAGAAAAGACCGCATCTAATTCACCGCCAGTTTTCTTGTGGTCGCACAAAGAAGCTGGCGGTTGTCGTTTGTTAATGAGTGGAGCCTATTAGCGACTTCAGTCATGAGAGGCTTAAACCTTCATATAATAAGCACCGGCGGTTACTTTTCCGTGTTGATGACCGGGGGAGCGATAGCGAGGGCGCACGTTAGACAAGTCTGGATAGATGGCTTCTTCAACGATCTGCCTTGCTTCTAGCGCTTGCCGCTTCTGAACACGTGTTATGAGCTCTTGAAGGTCATCACGAACGAGTATGATCGTGTGAGTCACTTTCGCAAGGTGCCAGCAGGCTTCGGTGACATTCGGAGCAGAAGTAATGATGACGCCACGATCTGCCTTGTAAAAGGCTACAGAGGAAAAAACTTCCTGAACAGCGCTAATCCCGACCGCATCACGATAACGCTTAGCTTGTACGGCAAATGCTGTTCCATCCTCATTTGTCAGAATGATGTCAGCGCCAAAATCCCGACTTTTGGCTGTTTGACGTGTAACGAAACCGATGGAGGCTAGTAAAACCGTTAAATAGTCTTCAAATTCATGTCCTTCCATACGATCGATGTCTCGTAGCGTGATTTTGGCTACATCGTACCGCTTTTTTCGCCGCCAGCTCCGCCAGAGAAAAAAGAAACATAACACAGTGAAAAATACGGTTATCACAACGAATACCCATGATATGGATAGATTTTCAAACCAAAGGTTCAAGTCGTCTCACTCCCTTACGTACGTTACTATTGTATCAAAGCACACAAGTGTTCGCTCGAATTTCCGTAAAAAACCTTGGCAGAGTTAACGCTTGCCAAGGTTTTTAGTGTGCCGTCTTATTCAAGGTATTTTGTAACATTTCGCGCATATTCGCTCGGAGAAACACCTATATGTTTTTTAAACATCCGAAAAAAGTAGGACGTATCATAGTAACCTAAATAAAATGATATGTTGGCAATCGTCATATCAGAATTAGCAAGCAAACTGCACGCCTCTTTAACACGAAGCTGGTGCATATATTGAATCGGGGTTTGACCAACGACTTCCCGAAAAAGAGTGCTCGTGTAATTAGGCGATCGTTGAATAAGCTTTGCCAATTCTTCAGTTTGAATCGCTTCCCGATAGTGTTCGAGGAGGAAGCGTCTGATTTTATCGACATATTGGGCTTTAATGGGGACGACCTCTGGCTTTTCTATTTCCCGAGCGATCTTTCCAATGAGCTCGATGAAGACACCTAAACAAATATGCGAACTGAACGGTGCGTTGTTTTGGGATTCTTTATAGATTTTTTCGAAGGCACGGTGAAAAAATTGAAAATGGTGAACTTTATGGTGAACGAAAGTCTCTTTCTCTAAAAAAGGGATTTGCTTCATCGTGTCCATATTCACCTCAAATAGAATGGCATATTTTTGATGAGGACCTGAAGGATGGTTATATCCAGCCCGGAAGGTATTTTTAGGAAAGAAAATGATCTCACCTTCACTGGCAGTATGCAATTGATCTTCAATTTCATATATATTTTTCCCTTTAGTTACAAATATCAAAATATGGTAATCTATGTGCTCTTTTCGAGTAAGCCAATTGGGAATAAAATCATCAAAATGAACTGATTTAATGGTAAGTATGATGATCACCTACTTTTAGAGTGATAAAGGTTATTAAGATAGTATCATTAGAATATGGTAGCCGCAATTGAAATAATTAGAAAAAAACGAAAATAAAAATATACAATACATCGTAGTTTTGTACATAGACAAAAAATATGATCAGTACGTATACTGTTTCTACAGCAATGAAGAAAGCGTTAACAAAAATATCGGAAAGGGTGATTATGTGAGAAATGTACATTTTATCCAACGGATTGTCTTTTGTTGTTTAGTTGCATTGTTATTATCAGCATGTGGAGCGAACAATAATGATAATGCTGCATCAGAGAATGAAGATGCTGATGGAACGATAACATTACAAGTGATGGACTGGAGCGACAGTGTCAAAACAATAAGGGAAGAATTTCATAATCAATTTATGGAGAAATATCCAAATATTAAGATTGAGTATACCCAGCTCACCGTTGATCAATTCAAAAATACAATTTTAACGGCGGTGAAGTCGGGAGAAGCACCGGATTTGTTTCCAGTTCCTTCTGGAATGAAGCTAGAAACCCTCGTGACGGATGGTTGGTTTCAACCGATTGACCCTTTGATTGATCAAGAATTTAAAGACATGTTTGTCGAAGGTACTTTCACAGAAGGGATTACGATGAACGAAGGGCAAATCTACGCCATTCCTGAAGCACAAACGATGCCACATAGCTTAGTCTTCTACAATAAAACTTTGTTTGAAGAGGCAGGTCTAGACCCGGAAAACCCACCAGAGACTTATTCAGAATTCCGTGAAGCAGCACAAAAAATTACTGACGCTGGGGCTGGACAATATTATGGAATGATAGAGGGCGGTAAGCAAAATAATCGCTGGCTGACGACTGCAAAAGAATGGGCTTCAATGGCGGGTGCCGGGCTGAATAGTTCATCTCCGGTCAACCTTGCGACTGGATCGACAGATTACGCGACCGAACCTGTCAATGGCGTCTTTGAATTGTTTGAAAATTTACGTGATGATGGCTCCCTTCATCCGAAAACAATGAGCATTTCTGCACCAGAAGCGCGCGCTCTCTTTGGACAAGGTCAAGCAGGTTTTATGGTTCAAGGTGCTTGGTCGATTGGCGTTTGGAATAAAGAAAATCCCGATCTCGACTTCGGCGTAATGGCGCCACCGGTACCCGACTCAGGAAGAAAAGGATCGATTCCTATTGTAAGTAGTGCACCATGGATGGGGATTTATGCAGGCTCAGACCATCCTGAAGAAGCAGCGTTGTATTTGGAAGAGCTCTACGGTGGAGATTATTTTCAAGCGGAGCGTGTCAGTTCTGGAGACAGCTTTTCCACTGTTAAAGGGATCAATGAAGAGTTTGTGACTGATGAGAATTTAAAAGACTACTATGACATCGTTCAAGAGGTCGGCAGTCGCATTCCTGACCCAGTGATTCGCAATCCTGAAACAGTCGCTGTTTTTAACGAATACAATGACGTACACCCTGACCTTGGTGGTTTGTTAGGAGGCGTTGTTTCAAAAGCTGTAGATAATCCCGAGCAAATGTTGAAAACGTATTCAGAACAAGTAGGCGTAGCATGGACTAAAGCCATTGAAGCAGCGCAAGAAAAGGGAGCTGACATCGAAGAAACGGATTTTGTCTTTCCTAATTGGGACCCTTTAGAAGATTATACGGAAGAAGATTATGCTGAATTAAAGTAAGAATTGGGGTCTTAAGTGACCCCGATTTGTCAAGAAAGGAAGGGATTCTCATGAGGACGCTCTCCAAAACGTCTACGTCGGCTGTGTCGAAAAAGAAGATTTCAAATAAACGAAGAACGACGCTATGGTGTTGGCTATTTATTTTACCTAATCTTATTTTCTATGCGATGTTTCAAGGCTGGCCAATTATCGTAAATTGGTATTATTCGACCCTCGATTGGTCGGGGTTAAGCTCAGATGCTGTATTTGTTGGGTTGAACAATTTTAAAGAGCTCATGCAAGATCCTTATTTTTGGAATGCGTATAAAAATAGCTTCGTTTTTATGGCTGGATCCGTTCCTTTAATGCTTGGACTGGCCCTGATCGCTGCCCTCGTTTTTAATAATCCGAACTTAAAATATGCAAGCATTTATCGAACCTTGATCTTTATTCCTGTTGTTACAACAGCATCTGTCGTCGGGATTATTATGGTTTATATTTGGGGTTCGGATGGGGCAGTGAACTATACACTCATGCAAATTGGACTTTTAGACGAGCCGGTCAACTGGTTAAGCGATCCGAATTTGGCAATGATGACTGTTATTTTAATAAACATATGGAAAAACCTTGGGATGAATATGGTGTATTGGATTGCGGGACTCCAAGGTGTGCCGCGAGAGCTTTATGAAGCGGCGCGAGTGGATGGAGCTGGTCATTTCAGAACGTTTTTCTCGATCACTCTGCCACTGATTTTGCCGGTGGGAGCTGTCATCTTATTACTGAATGTCGCTGGTTCATTAAAGGTTTTTGATTTAATTAAAACAATGACAGATGGCGGACCGTTTTATGCGACTGACGTTGTATCCACCTATATTTACCGCTTTGCATTTTCAAGTGAAATGGGCTTGCCTCGCTTAGGCTATGCAGCATCTGCAGGAATCTTCTTTGCCTTTACAATTATGATCATTGCCCTCATTCAAGTACTTGTGAAGCGTTCTCTCAATTCTAAGAAGGTAGGAGGGCAGCAGTGATGACAATGAAAAAGCTTAGTCAAGGACTTACGCACGCCTTTCTCATTGCCCTATGTTTTGTCTGGATTTACCCATTTTTATGGATGATTTCGGCATCATTTAAGACTCAAAATGAATTCTTTGAAAAAGGCTTAAGCTTAATTCCGGAATCTTTTCAGCTGGATAACTTTATCCGCGCATGGAATGAAGGGAATTTTGGTCAATATTTCAGCAACTCCATCATCGTGACGATCGCAACAATATTAATCGTACTCTTTATTACAGCGACGTGTGGTTATGCACTGGGGCGCTACTCATTTTTTGGCAAGAAAATGTTTATCTTCATTTTAGGTATTAGTATTTTTGTACCGCTGGAATTTTCTATTATTCCAATCTTCCAACTCATTAAAGATCTTGGCTTAATGAATTCATTATCTGGTGTCATTATGGCTGAAGCGGGTGGAGGCCATGTGCTTTTTGTCTTATTATTCGCAAGCTTTTTTGCCCAAATTCCTAAAGAGCTTGAAGAAGCAGCAATTATTGATGGTTGTGGGTTTTTAAGAACATTTATCCATGTGGCTTTACCCCTTTCGAAACCGATTATAGGTAGTGTTGTAATCATGCAGTTTATTTGGACATGGAACTCTTTCTTACTTCCACTCGTCTTGACGCTGAGCACACCAGAATTACGAACTTTGGCTGTCGGTTTATATGCGTTGCGTGGAGAGAACATCGTTGATTGGACTGGAATCGCAGCTGGTGGAACAATTGCCATTGTTCCGATTATCGTTATTTTCTTAGTATTGCAGCGTTATTTTGTCGATGGAATGGCTGGCGCTGTCAAAGGCTAAAATAATTATCTAAAGGGGAAAAATAAATGAGAGTACTTTTGCTAGATTTAGATTCAACGAGGCCGGATCATTTAGGGTGTTACGGTTATCATCGAAATACGTCACCGAATATTGATCGGATTGCTGAAGAAGCCGTACGCTTCAATCAATATTATACGTCTGATGCCCCGTGTTTTCCGTCAAGAACAGCATTAACGACAGGGAAATTTGGGATTCACAATGGTGTCGTTGGACATGGTGGTACGGCTGCTGATCTGCGTCATGAAGGAGAAGGGCGTCAATTTAAAAGCCAGCTTGATACAGAAAGCTTTGCCTCCATCTTCCGTAGCGCCGGTTTAAAAACAGCGTTAATTAGTCCATTTGGAGAGCGTCATTCGGCATGGCCTTTTTACGCAGGCTATCATGAAATGTACAACACAGGAAAAGGTGGTATGGAGTCTGCGGAAGAGGTAACGCCTGTCGTTGAGGACTGGTTAGAGCGGAATGGGGCACAAGATGATTGGATGCTGTACGTGAACTTTTGGGATCCTCATACGCCGTATCGTGCTCCGGAATCGTTTGGTAATCCTTTTGCTGACGACCCATTACCAGCGTGGATTACAGATGAGGTATTTGAACAGCATCGAAAAAAGGTCGGCCCACATAGTGCCATGGAAATTAATATGTATAACAATGAAACTTTACCAGAGTATCCAAGGTATCCAGGAGAGTTAGAAAATAAAGACGACCTTCGTCGCATGATGGATGGCTATGATTGTGGTGTTCGCCATATGGATGAACATGTCGGTCGTGTCTTTAAAAAGTTAGAAGATCTAGGTGTTATGGATGATGTCGTTATCATTATTACTGCCGATCACGGTGAAAATATGGGTGAGCTCGGTATTTATGGAGAGCATGGCACAGCAGATCAAGGGACATGCCGCATACCGATGATTATTCGTTGGCCTGGTAAAACAACGGGAAGCATAGACGATGGCCTTCATTATCACATTGACCTGTTGCCGACCTTAGCTGAAATGTTCGGCACTCAACCTTCACCGAATTGGGATGGACAGAGTTACGCAACTGTCATTTCTGAAGATAAAGATGCAGGGAGAGACTACTTAGTCGTCTCGCAATGTGCTCACGTTTGCCAGCGCAGTGTACGCTTTGATGATTGGCTGTACATTCGTACGTACCATGATGGCTATCACTTATTTGCTAAAGAGATGTTGTTTAATATAAAGGAAGATCCTCATGAGCAGCATAATGTCGCACAAGAACGAAAGGACATTTGTATGAAAGCCGTGTACCTGCTCAATGAATGGCATGACGACATGATGAATTCTATGGATGTTGATGTTGATCCGTTATGGACAGTGATGAAAGAAGGCGGTCCGTATCATGCAAAAGGACATTTGAAGAAGTATGCCGAGCGTTTAGTGGAAACAGGGCGGACAGAAGCTGTAGAAGAATTAAAAAGGCGTCATCCACAAGAACAGTTATAAGCGAAAATCTCATACACGGCTACAGAGTGTAGGTCAAGTCTATCCGGACTTTGTCTACGCTCTTTTTCAAAAGAAAATCTTACACCGCTATGCCTTTGTCAGTCTAGGCGTAAAGGCAAGTAAAGAATCGAAAGCAACCCAACCTCTAGTTTGCGGGTTAGAGAGGCGGAAAGCGACGAATGCGACGATTTTGGTCATAGATTGGGTTTTTAGCATTCTTCGTTTGTAAGGTAAATGTTAACAAAAATTTAAAATTAATCTTCCTTATGGGTCTGGAGAATTTGTTATACTCAAAGTGAGAATGATATCCAATAAAGGGAGGTCTTTCGATGAATAAAATGGACGGAAAAGTTGCTATTGTTACAGGAGCTGCTATGGGAAATGGAAAAGGAATTGCTGAAGTGCTCGCTAAATATGGCGCGGTCACAGTTCTCTTCGACATTTCAAAACAAGTTCATGACACAGCTAAGGAATTAGAAGAGAAAGGTTATAAAGCAATGGCTGTTGAAGTCGATGTCACTGATAAAGATGCTGTACAAAAAGCGGTTGATCAAGTGATAGAAACGTACGAACGAATAGATGCACTTGTAAATAACGCAGGAGTTGTCCGTTTGGCGAACTTCCTCGATATGGACGAAGAGCTGAGAGATTTCCATTTTAATATTAATATTAACGGTGTGTGGAACGTCACAAAGGCGGTATTGCCGCACATGAAAAAAGAGAAAAAGGGTAGAATTGTAAATTTATCATCTGTAACCGGAACAATGGTTGCGGATGCAGGAGAAACGGCTTATGCTACGACGAAAGCAGCTGTCTTAGGATTCACAAAATCGTTAGCTAGGGAAACGGCAGAGGACAATATTACTGTGAATGCAATATTGCCTGGATATGTATTGACACCGATGGTCGAACAAATGGCAAAAGAAACAAATCCAGACAATCCTCAAGAGGTAATCGACGGTATTGCTAGCGGGGTGCCATTAGGTCGTTTAGGTCGGGTTGAAGAAGTTGGCGAGGTCGCTGCTTTCTTAGCCTCAGATGAATCCAGCTATATCACAGGAACACAAATTGTGTTAGACGGGGGAAGCACTTTACCAGAAACTGTGTCTGTTGGTGTTTAAAATATCGGTAAATAAAAAACAACTTATTAGAAAAAGTTTAGTACTTATTATAGCCTGAACCAAAAATGGTTTTTCAACAGGCAAAGAGCCGCGCTTCTAAGTAGCGCGGCTTATTTTATGCAAATTAAAAATAGGTTGAGAGATCATTGAAACGATAGTTAAAAATGAAAAAGAACAAACCACATGAATAAGGATGTATATCATGATCATTTAATCGTATCAGATGATCATTTTTGGTTCTTTATTAAGAATGATTTATGTAATTTGTGACTAATAATGGTCGAGGTTTTTAACTTCTATATAAACAAAAGAAGGATAGCGAACATTTTCATTTTTTACTTTTGAAGAACGAAAAAATTTCTCATTAAAGCTATCACAAAGCTCTTTTGCTTTCTCTTCTGTACTACAATAGCCTACATAGTTATGACTAAACTTAGTTGGCTCACCATCGTCATTCGTCATTGCATCGAATACTTCGACTAAGTATATTGAGTTTTTTTTCTGCATCTTAAACACTCCTTAAGAATAAATAATGATCTCTCTAAAGGAATGGTATGTTAAACATGTGTGACTTTGTACTCAAATTAACAATTTTTAATGAAAATACTGCAGTTTATAGTTTGTTTAATATTTTTTTGATGTAATTGCTTTCATCTGAAGAGATATAAAACAAAAATCTTTAGAAAGTGTAATTATTTTAGCTTTTTTACTTATGTTTAATAGAAAGATGATCATTAGTAAAATTATTTAGATTTTTAATTGCATCAAAAAAATAATAGTGCTCTTCAAAAATATCGCGGAATAAAAAGTTAAATGATAAGTCAAATTTCATAAAATCAATATAGGTAAATAAAACTAAACTTAATGTAAAAAATGGAGACGGCTTTATAGCGGCTTCTAACAACTACAAGTCGGGGTCAGGCGAAGGATTTAGCCTTCAATGAAAAGCGTGCAGACAAAGTTTTACAAGCTGTTGTCTGCACGCTCGGATGGTGAGGATTGAAAGAAGATATCTTCTAGGGAAAGTGTTTCTGGGCGCACAGCATGCACTTCAATACCTGCATACACAAAGGCTTTGACCATTTCGGGAATATTGTCAGTTGAGTCTGTGTCCAAGGTCAACGTTGAAGGCTGAAGCTCACTCACCTGAAAAGCAGGGAGATGCTCGTGCAACCATTGTTCATTCAATTCAAACTGTGCGTTATATGAAACGGTCACTTTGACACGGTTTCGTGCTTGCTCTTGAAGTTGTGCTAACGTCCCGACGCGCTCAATGCGACCGTCATGAAGAATAGCCATGCGATCACAAATGCGTTCAATTTCATTTAAATTATGTGAAGTGAGAAACACTGTTTGCCCATTTTCTTTTAATTTTACGATTAATTGCTGAATTTCTCTAGAAGATTCAGGATCGAGGCCAGATGTCGGTTCGTCCAAAAACAAGAGCTTTGGTTCACCTAACAATGCTTGTGCAAGAGATAGCTTCTTTTTCATTCCGAATGAAAAGGAGGCAATTTTCTTTCGCTCTTCGCCCTGAAGCCCAACCGAAGCGAGAAGCGACAGGAGCGATGACTTATCCGTTGTAGCTTTTTTTAATCTAGCCATATGTGCGAGAAATTCAATAGCTCTCAAATGAGGAAACATGTTTGCGGCGTCAGGCATCACTCCGACAGAACGTTTAATAGCGGTCATATCTTGATCATTATGATTAAACACTTGAAACTGACCTGAGCTTTTATGGACGATCCCAGTTAAAATATGAATGAGTGTTGATTTACCTGCACCATTTCGACCAACGAACCCAAACAATTCCCCTTCATTCACTGTCAGTTGTACGCCGCGCAATACGTCCTTTTCGTTATAAGACTTTTTTAATTGCTCAATTGTTAAAGCGTTCATCTTTATAAATCCTTCCTTTTTAAAAGAAATAGTCCGGCAAAGAAAAACAGACCAGTCCACAAAATAGGAACAAACGTTAATGCGCCAGGTCCGTGCTCATATAGATGTAATAACGCATTGTAAGGAAGAACGTATTCGTGAATGGTTAGAAGAAGTAAAAGGTCCTCTCTAAATGTGGCAGTCAATGAAGCGATCGGCGCTGCGAGCCCGATGAATAACCCTAAGAAGAGGCTCATTCCAGGTTTAGGAATGATCGTAGATAAAAACAAATTTAAGGCAATGGCATAGGCGAGAAACAGGAAAAGCGGCAGAAGCACGTTTATCATATTTGTTGACGAGACGAAAAACAAAATGAGGAGACAAACGAGCAAACAAATCGTCCAAAAGCTAAAAAAGCCAATGAATTTTCCTGTGTAAAGCGCTTCTCGAGACATCTTTGTTAAAGAGAAACGAATATTTTGCGTTTGAATTTCGCCATTTATACGATCATGGGATAACGAGAAGATGTATAAAAAACCGATGCCGAAAATGGCGAGTAAAAAGAAGGTAACGATTGCATCGTTAACCTCAGCAGGGCTACCGACATCACTACCTAGTAGACCGATCGCCGCATTTTGTAAGCGGGCCAGGCCATAGCTCATCAATAAAAAGGAAGCAACGACGAAAATGGTTTTGATGCTTTTAAAAAGTTGAATAAATTCGTAACGAGCAATCGCTAGCAATAGATTCACATCCTTTTCTTATTGTGTTGTACATCAATCATACGTAAATTATTTTTAAAGGTTTCAAAAAACTCTCCAAGAAAAAGGTTGGAGAGGTGTCTATGAGAATGGTTTAAAGGTAGTGACGATCACTCCGTCAACATTATTGCCAGAAATGATGTAATCGTATCCCTTTAGGATATCTATTGTTTTGATAGGCGCAGGATAGTATTGAATTTGATAATTTTTCCCATCGAACGTTGTCGAGATGGTCTCTTCCTCTTTTAAATACGTTAAATATTCCTCTAAAACAAAATCCTTTTCTTTCATGATCGCGCTATGAGGTAAGCCTACATAGCGAATATGCCAAGGTTCATAAGAAATTCCAGTGATGTCAGTTTTTCCTTTTGGATATCGTAAAATAAAGCCGTATTTCCATGCGTTTTCTTCGATCCACTTTCCTTCAGCAGCTTTATCCATCGTCGTTGTCGTTGAACCGACATCAAGGGATAAGCCTAATTGGTGTTCGCTAAATCCTCCCGGTAAGGCAAATTCACTGCCCATCTCTTCATAGAGTTGGTTTTGTTCCTCAGAATTTCGGTAACCACTCGTAATTATAAAATCTTGAACGCCATCTCGGTTGGCAGCGGAAATTAATGTATTAAAGGCTTGAGTGACCTCTTTCGAAAGTGAAATGGAAGCATCATACAAGCCGTAGTTACCTTTTAATTCATGATGTTCATATAAGTTAACAATGTCTTTCTTTACCGCCGCTTCTTTAACAGGGTGTTGATCGTTGACAAGGAGTAAATCCCCTGTATGCACCTGGCTCGCAGAAATCTCTTTTTGAGTAACCTCGTTCTTAGAATAAGGTGTTTGCTCCGTTTTACTAGTTGTGTTTGACAGCATTTTATCTTCATGGTTCCAAATAAATGGTAGAGTGATAATGACCATAAATAAAATTATAATTCCCCATATTTTCATTTCTCTCGCCTCCTGTTCTATAAAAATCATAACGAACAAAGGTTAAAAGTATTTGAGAAAAATAAAAAGAAAACCTTAAGAAAAACATAAATGAGGTGCTCTTAATAACGTTTGATAGATCAACAAAACGCAAATACCTTTACAAAAAGGAAGGTATGTGATGGTCGCTCGGGAGATCGTAAAGAAGGAACTAGGCTAAATACGTCGAAGCCAAACAATAATGGATCTGCCAAAGAGGGAATCTACTTGACAATCTTTGCAGGCTAGCGTACTTTTTCATCATAAATCAAACGACACATTCATAGGGTAAATCGTAGCTTGAGAGGAGAGCACTAGCATGTTAGCTCAGGAAAGATATACGATCATTTTGGAAATGCTTGAAACGAATAAAATTGTGAAGGTGCCTGATCTTTGCAAGGCATTTAATGTATCTATTGAAACAGTTCGTAGGGACTTAGAATACTTAGAGCAAGAAGGGAAGCTCAAGCGCGTTTACGGTGGAGCGGTTTTAACGACAAAATCGGCAAAAGAGCCTTCCTATTATTCCAGGTCCACGAAAAATGCAGAGGAAAAAGTTGCGATTGGAAGGAAGGCTGCGGAGCTTGTCTCTAATGGAGATACGTTAATGATTGACCTAGGAACGACGACATTAGAGGTTGCTAGACATTTAAAAGATAAAACAGATTTAACGATTATTACGAACTGCCTTACGATTGCCCAGGAGCTGGTTGATGTCCCTACATTTAGAGTGATCCTGCCTGGCGGACTATTACGAGCGAAAGAATTGGCGTTATCAGGATTTATTTCGGAGCAATTTATGAATGATTTTAATGTAGATAAAACAATTATCGGTGCAGGTGGAATTACAGTTGATCGTGGGATTTCCGATTATCATCTAGAAGAAACACGAGTACGTCGGACGATGATTGAAAAGGGAGAACAAACGATTGTTGTCGCAGATCACAGTAAATTTGGCATAAAAGCACTTGTCAATGTTTGTTCGCTTGAAGACATAGACACGATCGTGACAAATGGAAAATTAAAAAAAGATATTGCTCAAACGTATGTGGACAAAAACATCAAGGTTATCGGTTTTGGGGAATAATCGTGAAGTGAAGTTACCTTCACAAAGAAAAGGGCAGCTCCGTGCTTACCTCACAAGAGACGTCTAACATTGACATACATAAGGTATAGAAAATACATCATCACTAATAAAAACCACCCTGACATGGAAAAGGGGGGTTTTTTTGTGCATTATTTATGGATTATGGAATAGTTTATAACAAGGTTTTTTGTTTGGCTAGACTCGTTTCTAGTTAGAAAAGAGGTGGTTTTCGGCAAATAAAGCAGAAAATAAAGCGAAAAACGATTGAAAGCGCTTGCTAAAAAGGATATAATACTCAAAAATACACAACAAACACATATAAAATTGGTATCAATAAGCGAAAAACGGTATTTTGTTGTGTGGAAATAAGGAGGGAATGTAGATGAGCTTTGATGAGATCATTATTTGGATGATGGCGATTGGTGTGCTTATCGGAGCGGTTGACCGTGTCATCGGTAACAAATTTGGATTGGGCGAACAATTTGAAGAAGGCTTTAATGCAATGGGCCCGCTAGCTTTAGGAATGGTCGGTATTATTACACTGACTCCTGTCATATCAAATGTACTTGGACCGGTCATTATTCCGGTTTTCAATGCAATGGGGGCGGATCCGGCAATGTTTGCGTCCATATTGGCGAATGACATGGGAGGTTATCCGCTTGCGATGGAGTTAGCAGTGAATGAAGAAGCAGGGTTATTATCGGGACTCGTTGTCGCTTCGATGCTCGGTTGTACATTAGTCTTTTCTATTCCAGTCGGGCTAGGGTTAATTGAACAAGAAGACCGTCCTTTTTTTGCTAAAGGGTTACTTGCTGGGTTAGTCACCGTCCCTTTTGGTGGGTTAGTTGGTGGATTAATTGCTGGTTTTGACGTTCAGATGATCTTTATGAACCTTATTCCGGTCATTATTTTGTCGGTATTGCTTATCATCGGTTTAGCTCTAAAGCCAGACCTTTTAATCAGAGGAGCCTTGTTGTTTGGGAAGTTTATCGTTATTGTCATCACGATCGGATTAGGTGCTTCGGCATTCGAATCGTTAACAGGCGTTGTCCTCATCCCTGGAATGGCTCCAATTTCTGATGGGATTGAAATTGTCGGTTTAATCGCAATTATTTTACTTGGTGCATTTCCGATGCTTCATCTCATTGTCAAAGGGTTAGAAAAGCCATTAACAAAAGTCGGTCAAAAAATAGGTATGAACTCTGTAGGCGCTGCCGGAATTGTCATTACTATGGCAAATAGCGTACCGGTTTATAAGATGATGAAGGACATGGATAACCGTGGAAAGGTCATCAATACAGCTTGGCTCGTTCCCGCAACAGCAGCATTAGGAGATCATTTAGGCTTTACAGGAGGCGTTCGCCCAGACATGATCACAGCAGTCGTCTTAAGTAAAATAGCTGCTGGCATTCTTGCGATTGCAGTCGCTTATTGGTTTACGAGAGATACGAAAAATAAAACGACAAACTAAAAGAGGGAGTGCTCGATAATGGCAGGGAAAAAGTATTTTATTGGGCTTGACCAAGGAACAACTGGAACGACGACGCTCATTCTTGATGAAGCGTGGAACATTCATTCGCAAGGATATATGGAACATACACAATATTATCCACAACCAGGATGGGTCGAGCATGACCCCTTAGAAATTTGGGAAAAAACGAAAGAATCGATTCGAATGGCATTGGAAAAAGGATATTTACGATTAAATGAGATCACCGCCATGGGGCTAGATAATCAAGGTGAGACGGTGGTCGTCTGGGATAAAACAACAGGCATGCCGATTTATAATGCGATTGTGTGGCAGGACCGAAGAACAGCACAGGAGGCTGATCGACTCCAAGCCGAATGGGGAGACGTCATAAAAGAAAAAACAGGTGTGATCGTAGAATCATATTTTTCAGCCTTGAAAATTAAGTGGGTGTTGGATGAGGTTGAAGGAGCAAGAGAAAAAGCAGAGAAAGGTGAGCTTTTAGCAGGAACGATTGACACATGGCTTATTTGGAAAATGACGGCTGGAAAACTGCATATGACGGATTATTCTACAGCATCCAGAACGATGTTAATGAACATACATGACGGATGCTGGGATGAAGACATTTTAGAGCGTTTGACCATTCCAAAATCGATGATGGCGGAAATTCGTTCGTCGAGTGAATATTACGGTGAAACTGAGCCTGCAAGCTTTATGGGGGCAAAAGTACCAATTGCTGGTAGTGTCGTCGATCAGCAGGCAGCGCTGTTTGGTCAAGCCTGCTTTGAGCCGGGCACAGTAAAAACGACATATGGAACTGGCTGTTTTATGTTAATGAATACGGGTGAAAAAATTGTCGATTCACCAAATGGACTATTAACGACCGTTGCATGGGGACTTGATGGAAAGATGTCATATGCGTTAGATGGCGGAATTTACATTACGGGTGCTGCAATTCAATGGTTGCGTGATGGTCTGAATATTATTGAAACTGCACAAGAAACAGAGAACTTAGCTAGATCAGTACCAGATAACGGAGGTGTATATTTTGTTCCCGCGTTCGTTGGTTTGGCTGCTCCTCATTGGGATCAATATGCGAGAGGGACAATGATCGGAATCACCGGAGGAACGACAAAAGCGCATATTGTCCGCGCGACGTTAGAGAGCATTGCTTATCAAGTGAAAGAAAACATGGAAGTGATGGAAAAGGATTCGGGGATTAAAATACAAGTGATGCGTGTCGACGGTGGACCTGTTGTCAATGATTTTCTTATGCAATTTCAAGCAGATCTACTAGGAATACCTATTGATGTGCCTATGATTACAGAGACGACCGCTTTAGGAGCAGCTTATTTAGCAGGGATGGCAGTCGGTGAGTTCGATAATCTGGAAGCGATTTCAGCAAAATGGAAGTTAAGCAAACGGTATATGCCTAAGATCGATGAAGGTGAAAGACAACAAATAATGAATCGTTGGCGAAGGGCTGTGGAACGTTCGAAGAATTGGATTGAAAATGATGTATAATGAGGTCCGGCTCTCTTTTTTTAGTTATTTTTGTGGATTTATACCAACTTGACGTGTAAAATTGGTGATTGTACAATGTGGTTAAGTGTTCCAAGGAAGGGAGATTTGCACGGTGCAGAATGAAACAAGAGATGTATTAGTCATTGGCGGTGGTGTCGTAGGCACGGCCATCTTAAGAAAACTGTCTTTATATGATTTATCTATTACATTAGTTGAAAAGCAGCCTGATCTTTGTGAAGGTGCCAGTAAAGCGAATAGTGGGATTGTCCATACTGGTTTTGATGCACCGCCAGGGTCTGTTGAAGCAGAATGTCTCAAACGTTCACGTTATTTATGGTCTGATTATGCTGAACAGCTTAAGATTCCCTATATCCCTACCGGAGCAATGATGATCGCGACGAGTGAAGAAGAAAAAGACATGATTCAAACAAAATACATTCCTAATGCTAAGGAAAATGGTGTATTTGTCGAGTGGATAGAAAGAGAAGAAGTGAAAGAAATGAATCCGGCCGTTACAGACAAGGTTATCGGCGGTTTATCAATTCCTGGGGAGGCCATTTGTGATCCGTTCACAGCGACACGCTCATTTGCAGAGTTGGCGGTTTTAAATGGTGCAGAAATACACCTTGAAGCAGGAGTGACGAGCATTGAAGAAACAGCACAAGGGTTTGCGGTTTCTCTAGAAAATGGTGCGGTCATCAAGACAAAATTCATTGTCAATGCTGCAGGAGTGTATTCCGATCAAATAAGTCGAATGATTGGCGATAAAAGCTATACCATTTCCCCCCGCAAAGGACAATTCATTTTAACGGAAGAAGAAATTGAAATTTCACAGATCGTTTTACCAGTTCCTACACCGACGTCGAAAGGAACACTGATTTCTCCTGTTGTCTTCGGTGGGTTCTTGTTAGGGCCGACAGCGGAAGATCAAGAGGATAAAGACGATCGTTCAACGAGCTCAAAAGGAATGAATCAAGTGCTGGCCGGCTGTGAAAAGCTGATCCCTGATGCAAAGGAATATGAGAGTATTCGCCAGTTTGCTGGGGTAAGGGCAGTTTGCTCCACAGGTGATTATGTCATTCGAGCCTCTGAAAAAAACAGCCGTTTTATTCACGCGGCAGGTATTCGGTCGACAGGTTTATCGGCCGCCCCTGGAATTGCCGAATTGGTTGCCGAAACAATAGCTCAGTCTGGACTCATCTTGGAAAATAAAGAAGACGCCCTACTTGAAACGCCGAATTTATTTAATGATACGGAGGAGAGTGTTGGCGAAATTGTCTGTTTATGCCGCACGATCACACGTAGTGAAATTACGAACGCCCTCGAGGGGCCTATTCCTCCAACGACCATTGATGGTGTAAAGCGAAGAACTGGGGCTACACTCGGAGAATGCCAAGGAAATTGTTGTATCCCTAAAATATTGGATCTTCTAAGTGAATATGAATTAAATCGTGAAACCCCACTCAAGGGACTGAAGAACTCAACAATAGCCCTAAAAAAGGGGGGAGAATGACAATGACCTATGAGTTAGTCATTATTGGTGGAGGAATAACAGGCATAAAGGCAGCTATAAAAGCGCATGAGATGGGATTAAAGGACGTAATAATCACCGATCACAATGCCCAATCCGGTGGTTTTTACAGCAGCCTTTTTCAAAGGGACGAATATCGTGAAGAGAAAGCCCTTGTAGATCAATTTAAGAAGCTTCCGTACGAAAAATGGACGCAATCAACCGCCATCGGATTATTTGAAGCCTTTACAGGCGGTGAACACGAGTTAAATATACAAACGCCTGTAGATACTAAAGACATTAAAGCTCAGAAAGTCATTATCGCTTCAGGAGCACTCGAAAAGCCACGTGAAGCGCATAAAATAAGTGGAACGAGACCCTCTGGTGTGATGACGTCACTGATGGCTATGGGTTTGTTAGAACGAGGTTACATTCCGGGTAAAAAGACAACGGTTTTTGTGAATAGTAAAGCCTCTCATTCATTAGCTGAAGAGATGAGCAGCAAAGGAATTGCCGTTAAAACAATAGATCCGAACGACTACAGCCTCCATGCTGTTCATGGCCATGCCCATCTGACAGGCATTGATATCAAGCATCGCAAGAACGGTTTAGTAGAGTCTACTCCTTGTGACAGCTTAATTTTTAGTGAAGGATATATTCCTTCCACCTTTTTCTTAAAAGGGTCAGGCATTGAACTTGATCAGCAGTTCTTTATTCATATCGACGAGAAAGGGCAGACGAGTGTTGACGGTATTTTAGCCTTCGGAACATGTACTACCTTCCCATATATGTCTGACGACCAAATCGAAGAAAACCTTGCACAGTTTTTAAAAGAAGGAGGCATCAACACATGAAGGTAAGAGATTCATTTATGATTAATGCACCTAAAGCAGACGTTTGGACAGTGTTTATGGACGTTGAAAAGCTTGCAAGCTGTGTTCCTGGCTGTGAAAACTTAGTTGCCCACAGCGATACAGAGTACGAGGCTGACATGGTTGTAAAAACAAAGTTTATGACGATCAAGTTTAAAGCAAATGGCGTCCTCGTCGATGCAGTAGAAGGCGAAGAGATAAAAGTTGAAATGGTTGGAAAGCCGATGAAACTTGCAGGCTTATTTAAAGCAAAGATGGGCATTCTGCTCGAAGAAGCAAGTGCGGAAAACACGAAGGTCAATTACGAAATGGATTTGCAAATGACTGGTCGTTTAGCGACATTAGGAGATATATTAATGAAGGGAACGATTACGAAATCTGCCAATGAATTTGCTGAAAACGTACAAGAGTTGTTTGAAAAAGAGCAGCTAAAATAATACCCACTTGTTCTTCTGCTGTGAAGCGTTCGTACTCACAGCAGTTTTTTTAATTGTTTTCACTGATACAAAGGTAAATAAAGTACGGACTTTAAGAAGAGAACGCACAAGCTCAATTTTTAATAGAGGCAATGTCATTTCGTCTAACATAGGTATAAAATCCTATCTGCCAAGGCTTCTTTGAAAAAAGCTTACACTCTCATTTTACATCAAAAACCTACGTCCATTACTTCGCTTTCTTTTCATAGTAGCCTTCCAGACTCACCAACTATGTGAGCACTTTGAAGGCAAAAGCGTGTACATTTAATATGATTTCGCCCTCTACGACAATCGCCGTCCCCGACAGTTGTTTGTGTTCAATAGAGTTTCTAATCGTATAGCTATACAATTCAATGGTGGCCGCGTTGACACATCATTTAAAGTAGTATATTATTTCGTGAATAAATTGTTTCATAAAGAAATATTCGTAATACGAAAAAAGGAGGGTTATTGATGACAAAAGAGCGAGAAAATATTCAAAAATTTATGACCTCCTTACGTGAAATGCATAAAGTGATGGATCAAGTGTTTCGAGCGATCGCTGTCGACATGGGACATACACCACTGCAACTGTTTGTATTACGCCAGATTGCTCAAGCGCCTGAGCAATCTTTAAAAGACTTAGCAGAAGAGTTGAAGGTGAGCAATTCGACGATGAGCGGTGTCGTTGAACGACTCGTACAGGCGAATCTCATTAAGCGTGAGCGGTCAACAAAAGATCGTCGCGTCCTTGTCATGGAGCTCACTGAGGAAGGACAGACAACAAGCAATGATTTTAGACAACGCTTTTTTGCTAAGCTTGAAGGGATTAAACGCTTACCTGAAGAAGACATGCAGAGACTTTTAGCATTGCACCAAAATATTATTGCCCGTATTAAAAGAGATCAAGCGACAACTACAGAAGAAAGGTGATCATAATTGGAACGATCAACACGTAAGTCGAGGATGACCTTAATCAACTTTGTTTTACTCGTTCTCTCTCTCGTCGGCTGTACTGGGAAGGGAGAAGATGTAAACCATTACTATCTTTCCTTCATAGGTGAAAGTGAAACGTGGAAAGTCAGCGAATACACAATGACATTGACGCCGGAAATGCAGAAGCTTGGTGAGGGTACATTAATGATGAAAGGTCAGAGTGACTATCCAAGCGATTGGTTTCATATGCAAGTATTCGCTCTCGTCAATGGTGAAGAGCAGGTTTTGCAAACGAAGTCAGTATCTGCACCAGACAATAATGATATTTCCCAGATGACGATTGGGGCGGTAGAAGGCGAACGGTCCCTCTCGATTGATGAGATGAATCGGCTCTATATTACGGTTGAATGGAACGATATGGAGACGGGAGAAAACATGAAAGAAACCATTGCATTGCTTGATCAACCGATTCGTTTTGAGCAGATGAGTGAAGATCAGTAGTAAGGCGTCGGGCATGGCGATAGCCAATGCATTTTTTGCCGTTCAACAACAATGCCATTATGGATCTCAAAAAGGTGGGTGAGTGATCATGAATTTTTTCTGTGAGTCTACCAACTTAAGCGATTATTTACTAGAATCTCCTGAAGTGGATTATACTCATCCTTTAGTACAGGCGACCACGAAGGAGTTATTTACTTCCACGCAAACAGAGATAGAAAAAACAAAAATCGCTTTTGAATTTGTTCGTGATCAAATTGCCCACTCTTGGGACATTCAATCACAACGAGTCACTTATCATGCTTCTGAAGTGCTGGCCTATCGTGAAGGAATATGTTACGCAAAGTCACACTTGCTGGCCGCTATCTTACGTAGCCAAATGATACCTACAGGCTTTTGTTATCAACGGCTCATGTTATTTGATACACCAGAGAAAGGGTATTGTGTACACGCTCTCAATCCGGTGTACTTACAGTCAGTAGGTCGATGGGTTCGTTTAGATGCACGTGGCAATAAACAAGGCATTGATGCCCAGTTTTCACTAGAGAAAGAAAAAATCGCCTTTGCTCCGCAAGAGGCATTTGACGAAATCGATTATTCTACGATTTTTGTCAAGCCACATCCAGCGACGACAGCAGTGTTATTAGAAAATACGGACGCCATAGATATGTATAGATATCGTTTACCAGAAGCGTTAAAGTAGAATATGGCTTACGCTTGCAATGATGAAGATCCTTTTTAGAGAAGGTTGAGAGGAGATGCTGCATGGCAAAACAGAAATATTACACCGTATGGCGGGGGCGCTCACCAGGCGTTTACGCAACATGGAGTGAGTGTGAGAAGCAGGTGAAAGGGTTTCAAGGAGCGCGTTTTAAATCGTTTCCCTCAAAAGACAGTGCCGAAAAAGCCTTTCGTGAAGGACCGCCAAAAGATCCTTTTACGACACCGAAGGAACGTGCCAAAGCGGCCACATCCACTACCACAGCCACATCGTCCTATATTGAGGACAGCATCTCGGTAGACGCGGCTTGCAGTGGGAATCCAGGGGTCATGGAATATCAAGGGGTCGAGACGAAAACGGGAAAACAGATTTTTCACGTCGGACCCATTGAACAAGGGACAAATAACATCGGGGAATTTTTAGCGATTGTGCATGCATTAGCCCTTTTGCACAAAAAGAATGACGCGCAAACCGTGATTTATTCGGATTCAAAAATCGCCATTTCTTGGGTGAAAAAGAAAAAGTGCAATACGACGCTAAAAGAGACAGAAGTGACTCGTCCACTTTTACAGCTCATCCGGCGTGCAGAGAAATGGCTGGAAACACATGCTTATCAAAACCCGATTTTAAAATGGGAAACAAAAGCGTGGGGAGAAGTTAAAGCCGATTTTGGCCGGAAATCTTAACGGTTCGGGTTCATCGTGAAATCAACGGTGTTTTAAGGAAGTATATTGTGACAAAGACCCTCCCTTTAGCAATATTGCCTGCGAACGAGTAAAGGGAACGTATATTTTATGGGGGTAGGGCGATGTCCAAGGCGCACTTCAGTGAATTGACATTTATACGAGCTTTTGCGTGCATCACCATTGTCACTTTGCATACGGTTGAACGTGCTCTTGAGCATCCTGAATATAAAGGTACGTTAGGGCAGTACGCTCAATGGGGTTGGGAAAGTGCTTATATGCTTATGTTTTACGGTACGCCCCTGTTTATTTTTTTAAGTGAGGTCTTGATTGCATACTTTTATAAAAATGGCTTGCCAGCGAGCTTTTTCCCAAAGCGTTTAAAGTATATCTTCTTGCCATTTGTGTTTATGGCTTTCTACTACGCGGCAACGAAGGCAGACAGTTGGCTTGATTTTACCGAGCGCTTCTTTATGCATGCGGTCATCGGTGATTATCACGGTTATTTTGTGTTAATCATTTTTCAATTTTATTTATTGCATTGGCTAGGCCATCGCTGGTTAGCGAAGCAAGCGCCTGGACCGGTGATTTTTACAAGCCTGCTTATCACAGTGGCTTATTTATCTGTGTTTAATTTTATACCTGCGCCTAGCTTTCCTTTTAGTGATTACGTTTGGGAGCGTTATTATTGGGTACCTTTTCCCGGATGGCTGTTTTATTTTGTGACCGGCTATTACGTTGGCCGTTCGTATCCGGCATGTCGGCAATGGTTAAAAGCGCATCGTGCGTCGTTGTATTGGCTACCATTACTGACGAGTGTGATCGTCTTGGCACTCTATTGGAATGAATGGCTCACGATCTTAAGTTCTAAACGGGTTGATCTCGTTTTGCATACATCGGCTGTGCTTGGCGCCGTACTCGCTTTTGCGATTCGTTTTCCGGTGAATCATACATGGGTACAAACGGTCAGCAGGTATTCGTTCGGCATTTATTTGTGGCATATGTATTATTTGTTTGCGTTGAAAAATGTGCTAGGCGTCCTTTCTATAGAACTTCCTTTTTCTATATATGTGGTCACGCTTGTCGGGGGAAGCACAGTGTTATCCATGCTAACGATGCGATTGTTAAACAGGCTCCCGTTCGGCGCGGCATTGACAGGATTATTAAAGCCCGCATCTGTTCCGAAAGCGAAGACATCGCTAGAACAAAAGGAACGTTTATCGACGTAGGTTTTGGGAGATACAGCTTTACTCCCTTTGTTTTCAAGCAAATTCGGCGTATAATGGCAAGCAGGGTCGGAGGAACGTGTTTTAGGAGGAACTTCATATGGTGCGATGGAAGGCGATTTTGATTGTATTTATCGGGGCGGCAGGTTTTGGTTTTACGCCTGTCTTTGTGAAGAGTGCTTTTCAAGAAGGGTACACGCTTGCCCAACTGAACGGGGCACAAATGCTGCTCGCTTTTTCTATTTTATGGCTCATTGCTGCGATTAAGCGGGTTAAAACGAAGCAAGTGACGCGGAAGCAAGTGTTCAAACTCATGCTGGCGGGATCATTAAATGGCAGCACCGGTATTTTTTATTACGGAGCGATGGCTTATTTGCCCTCGTCTGTAGCCATTATTCTTTTGTTTCAATTCGTTTGGATTGGTGTTTTGTATGAATGGCTGTTTGATCGAGTAAAGCCGTCATTAATTACGTTATTATCCGTGGCGCTAACGTTGACTGGCGTCTTTTTTGCGGCTGGTTTGACGTTTGAAAGATTAAAGGAACTGTCAACGTTTGGTCTAGTATTAGGCATGATTGCAGCATTCTCTTATGCTGGGTTTATTTATGTCAGCGGACGAGTCGTTCGCGATGTCGATCCATTTTTACGCAGTCCGATTATGATTTCAGGGGCAACGGTGCTCGTTCTCGTCATTTTTCCGCCCACCTTTTTATTCACAGACGTTGTTTCTAGTTCGTTATGGTTGTTTGCGTTAGGAGCAGCAGTGTTTGGTTCGGTGCTCCCGCCGCTGTTTATGGCGATCGGCGTTCCGCATATCTCAAGCGGGCTTGCAACGTTGCTCGGTTCGGCTGAGCTTCCGGTCGCGATTTTAATGGCAAGCATCGTTTTGAATGAAGTTGTCTTGCCGTGGCAATGGTTTGGGATATTTTTAATTTTGTTATCCATTACATTAAAAGATGTTGTGGAGACTTGGTGGTCACGCCGCCATGCTCATCGACCCTCGCACGATAAAGCATAGCTTTCACGAAAAAGCGGTTTGAAACCTGATAGGATTTCAAACCGCTTGTTTTAATGCTTGCCTTCATCCGAAAGGCGTTGGCGCCGCTCGACGACCCATTCAAAATGGTGTTTGATTTCAAAGATATCTTGAGCTGATAGACTCTTCCAGGCATCTATATTTAAAAAGAACAAATCATCGATCTTGTGTGCTTGAAAAATCTGGTGAACTTCCAAGATATCCCGATATGGTTCTAATGCAGGGTTTCCCTTTGGAGAATCGCGGCCAAGCAAATAGTCTATACTGACGTCAAAATAATCGGCTATCGTTATTATCGTATCGTAATCTGGCTCACTTCGCCCATTTTCATAATGAGAATAACGTGCCCTTGTAAGGCCCAGCTCATCAGCAATCCATTGTTGAGTTTGTTGTCCGCGCAATTGCTTTAATCTTTTTCCGATCAATCGAAAAATCCTCCCGACGAGATAGCCTTTACAACTTATTATAGATACGAAATGTATCTTAGACTACAAAAGTTAACATACGTATCAAATAATTATTGACGATATATTTTTGATCATTTATAATTTTCATAGGTGGTAAAATTTGAAAAGGGGGAATAAATAATGAGACAAAAATTAGCCCATGAGCGGTATAAACGAGGGTGGACCCAACGAGTTGTAGCCGAAAAAATGGACATCTCTGAAGTGTATGTTCGTAAGCTAGAAAAGGGAGTCGCGAACCCTGGGAGAGAAACAATGGTTCGGTTTGAACAACTGTATGGTGTTTCCGTTTATGAATTATTCGATGATATTTTTCGGAATAATCAAAGTAGAGAAAGAAACGATTTGTTTTGAAAAATCTGATAAAACAAAAAAATAAAACATTCCACCTAAGTCGAATATCAAATCGCTTAGGCGGGACGTTTTTTTTAAGACTGAAGAGATTTCAGATCGGCAATGATCGCATCATAATCAGGGCTTTCATTGCCAGGATAGTACGACATAATTTGTCCATCAGGTTTAATGACAAAAAAGTGAATCCCATGTATATACGTGTCTTCTAGTTTTTGAACAGTTGATTTAAAAGTGTTCTCGGAAACGATTTCACTTCTTCAGGACTGTACCCCGTGACGAAATGCCAATTTGAGAAATCGGCGTTAAAGGTTTCGCCAAATTCTTTCAACACTTCAGGCTGATCTCTTGTGGGGTCTACTGAAAACGACACGAAGGTGACATCAAGGTCTGCTTCTTTCGCTTTATCTTGCAGCCTGGACATATTAAATGTCATTGGGGGACAGACGTCAGGGCAGTTGGTGAAGATAAAATCAGCAACCCACACTTCACCGTTCATATCATCGGTTGAAAAAGGCTCACCCTCTTGATTGACACCTGATAAAGTGGGTACCGGATCATCAAACGATATAGCAACGGCAGGCCCTCCTTCCTGTTGTGAACCCCCCGTTTGTGGAGACAGAACGGTCAACCACAGCACTAAACCGACAAGAATCACCATTAAAATAATTAAAGGAACACTAACGTATGCTTTTGTGAATTTCAAACAGTTCACCTCACTATAAACCATTTATGTCATCCTTTATAAGTGTAGACGAAGTTGATCAGAAGATTCAATAGCTGAAAACTTGTTGTTATGACGGAGGTGTGACAAGTTTAGCTGATTGTAGAAAAAACCTGCTTTACATTTCGTGTGTTTCTTTCAAAAAGAGTTTATTTTTGTGTTAAGAATCTTGTGGTTAAGCCACTCGAAGCATTTTTAGGAACATACTGACACTAATGCTTGTAGATCTGTTCTTAACATTTATTCAGTACACCAGTCTCAGTAAAAGGTAAGTGCCAAGCATGCCCCCAGCTTTCAAGGGGTTATTTGTGTTTTTCGAATATAAGATTTACCTTCGAAAGGATAACATATATCTTTTGATTTCTACAAAATCATACAGTAGGGAAGTCCAAATTTTATCAGTCATCGTGCAAGTGTGATATCTGACCATCATATGTTAATGAAAGACGGTATAAGTGAGAGGAGGAAAAAGAAGCTTGGAAAAACTTTTACAAGTGTACAGGAGAACAGATTGTTCCTTAAGCGTTTATGTTAAGGAGGGCTTTTATTTGAAAATGATAGCGGTTTCATTGGTGGTTGCCTTCCTCTTAAACCTTACAGGATGTCAGCTTTTAGAGAATGCGGGAAAAGCAAACGCCGAAGGGATCACTACAATTAAAATCGCCCACTATTTTTCAGAAACCCACCCAAACCACATTGCTTTACGAGAGAAATTCAAGCCAATGATTGAAGAAAAAACGAACGGCAAATACAAAGTGGAAATTTACCCGGCAAATGAACTTGGTGATGAAGCACAATTTATTAGCGGGGCAAGGATTGGCACAATACAAATTGCAGTGGCTGGAATGTGGTTACAATCAGCCAATCCAAAAATCGGTGCAGTCGAATGGCCTTTTTTGTTTGATAGTTATGAGCAGGCAAAATATATTTTAAACGGCAAAGCAGGAGATGAGCTTTCTAAAGCTTATAAAGAGCTTGGGTTAGAGACGATTGGATGGGCAGCACATGGATTTCGAGTTGTTTCAGCCAACCGCCCTATAGAATCAATGAAAGATTTTCAAGGCTTTCGCCTACGAGTCACTAATTTACCAATGTTTGTAAGCTTGGCCGAGGCATTAGGGACAAATGTTCAACCGCTTGCTCTTTCTGAAGTATTTACTGCGCTCGAGCAAGGTGTCATTGATGGGCAAGAGAACCCGTACGTCATGTTAAAAGAATCGGCGATGTATGAAGTGCAAAGTCACGTCATTGAAACCAATCATGTCTTTAGTCCCATTGCATACTTAATGAACAAAAAGTTTTTTGAAGGGTTGGATGCTGAAACAAAAGAGATCGTTATGGAAGCGGCCCAGAAATCGGCTGATTACGAATGGGAGCTTCTCCAGCAGGCTGAGGAAGAGGTGAAGGATTACCTTACTGAAGAAGGGTTAGAGGTCATTGTACCTGATGAACAATTGAAGCAGGATTTGCGGGATGCGATGAACCCTGTGTATGAAAATCTATATCAAGAATACGATTGGGCCCAAGAATTTGTGCAATGATAGAACGTGAAAAAGAGGCATACGAGAAAGAGAAGCTGGAGAGGTGAGTTTAATGAATAAAATCTTAAAGGTACTGAATCACCTGTTAAATAGTGTCATTATGATCATTCTTGTATCCATGGTCTCTTTGGTCTTCTTCAATGTCGTTCTTCGATACGTTTTTGATTCAGGCATTACGTGGTCTGAAGAGCTCGCGCGCTATTTATTTGTCTGGGTCGTGTTCTTAGGGGCGGTCGTCGCGACAAAAGAGAAAGGACACTTAGGTGTCGACCTTTTAGTAGGCGCTGTTGCGCGAAAATACCAAAAGCTTTTGTATGTTGTATCAAACGCGATCGTCGTTTTTGTGCTTACCCTATTTTTGGACGGGTTATTTAAAATGATGGCATTGAACAAGATGGTGTCAGGACCGGCCACAGGGATTCCTGAAGTTGTCTTTTATTTAGCGGGTGTTGTTGCAGCAAGCTTAATGATAATAATTACGAGTATTCAAACGATTCGTTTCGTATTTTTAGATCAAGATAAACCAAATTGGGCTAAGCCGCGGAATGAATGGGAGGAAACAAAATGATCCTTGTATTTATTCTCACGTTATTTCTATTCTTATTGATTGGTATTCCGGTAGCGATTTCGATGTTAAGTAGTGCGATTGTGATGCTCGTTGTCCTTGGGATGTTTGACACTGGAATATTAGGCGATTATTTAATCAAAGGTGCCAACAACTTTTCGTTAATGGCCATCCCATTCTTTATCTTGACGGGAGAAATAATGAACGCAGGTGGTGTGTCCAAGCGAATTGTTGAATTTGCCAGTGCGTTCGTCGGTCACATTCGGGGCGGTCTCGGCTACGTAGCAATTATTTCAGGAGTGATTTTTGCTGGATTATCAGGGTCAGCAGTTGCTGATACAGCGGCATTAGGTGCCATTTTAATTCCAATGATGATCGCCAAAGGCTATAACAAAAATTCCTCGACCGGACTTGTCGCTGCCACAGGGATCATTGGTACTATTATTCCACCAAGTATTCCAATGATTTTGTTCGGAGTTGTAGGTGGTGTGTCCATTACGCAGTTATTTATGGCTGGCATTGTACCCGGAATATTAATGGCATTAGGTTTTGTCGTGGCCTGGTATATTGTTTCTAAAAAAGTGAACAGTGAAACGCTGCCGAAAACGAATCTGGTCCAAAAATGGGTTGCGTTTCGGCGGGCAATTTTAGCACTTTTGTTGCCGGCCATTATTATCGTTGGTCTTAGGGGTGGGGTTTTTACACCTACGGAGGCAGGTGTTGTTGCTGCGGTGTATGCGTTTATCCTTAGTTTAGGGTATCGGGAAATGACGTGGAAGCAGTTTTCGAGTGTGTTTGTGGATACGGCAAAAACGACAGGTGTCGTGCTATTTGTAGCTTCAACAGCCGTCGTTTCAGGATATGCGATTACGGTGGGACAGATTCCGCGCGAATTGGTTGATGTGCTAAGTGGCCTGACGACAGATCCGACGATATTACTATTGCTGATTATGGCGTTTCTGTTCATTGTCGGGGCGGTCATGGACTTAACCCCCGCCGTCTTAATCTTTACCCCTGTCCTGCTTCCGGTTGTCACAGCGGTCGGCGTTGATCCAGTCTATTTCGGCTTATTAATGGTCATCAATTTGTCCATTGGTTTGATTACGCCACCTGTTGGAACCGTTCTTTATATTGGGTGTAGTATTAGTAAAATCAATATGTTAGATATAACGAAGGGCATTTTTCCTTTTTTGCTCGTGCAAGTAGGCATCTTAATCTTGTTGATTTTAGTCCCAGAGATCGTCACTGTGCCCTTGGGGTGGTTTACTGAATGACGTGACTCGAGCTTGCAACAAAAAAGACCTTTTTCCGTTTATGATGACGGAGAAAGGTCGTTAAATAGTAACCTTTTGTTTATCGTTTTAATAGACTGAGAGTTTTTCTTCAGCAGGCGTGCGTGTTTTAGGCGCAGGGATATTTTCCTCATCAAAAAAGCCAAGATGAAGAAAGCCGATAATCTTTTCTCCAGGCTGAACCCCAAGAATCTGATGTGCTTGAGGGTCCCAAACGTGAGGCTGGGTTTTCCAACAAACGCCAAGACCTCTTTCCCATGCCAATAGCTGGAAATTTTGCACTAATGAAGCAGTGGCATAAATATTTTCCTCATGCTGTTTTTGCCGTGGATCTTCTTTCATAATGATTACGAGAAAGGCAGACGGTTGACTGAAATAATTGCGTCTATTTTCTTGACGGTCTTGCGGAAAAAGTTCAACAAGCTCGTCAACGAATGCATCCTTCCGTTCGCTAGAAATAAAGAGAAAGCGCCATGGCTCACGGACGCCATGATTTGGTGCAAATACCGCATCGTTCAATAGCTCGACAATCAACTCTTCCGGTACAGGATCTTGTTTATAATTGTTTTTAATCGAACGTCGTTGACGTATCGCCTCAGAAACGGGGCGTGTCTGGGCTTGAATCGTATTTGTCGTCATGCTGAATCACTCCTAATGTCTTTTGGAGAAAAATTTGAGAATCGTTATCAATGTCTCTATATTATACGGAGTCGAAGGAGACCGTCAAGGTAGACGAAATAATGTAGCCAATTCCCATCCTATTCCGCACAAAGCAAGACCGCCAATAAAGGTAGCTGTCACGTACAAGAAAAATAAACGATAAGAGGATGCTTGCAGCATACGCCAAGCATCTAATGATAACGTAGCATATGTAGTGAAGCCACCCAATAGACCAGTGGAGACGAAAAGTACAACAGGCTCGGAAGGAAACAATCCTTGGATAAAGCCGATCACGAGTGCGCCCCCCAAATTTACTGCGAGGGTTGACCATCGGAAGAAGCCGTTTTTAGACGTCAGTATGGAGGATACCCAATAACGGCAGAAAGCGCCTATCGCGCCACCTAAAGCAACGATAAGCATAGTCATAATGTAGCCTCCTTATTTCTCTGGGCAAGATGATGACTTAACATTGCCCCCAATGCAGTAAACACGAGACAAACGAAAAAAGTCAGCCCCGCATAAAGCAATGCCACCCCGTATTTTTCCTCTTGCATCGTTTTAATAAGTTCAAAAGAAAATGTAGAAAAGGTCGTAAAGCCTCCTAATACGCCTGTAGTCAGCCCCGTATGAACAGCAGAGGTCCATTTTTTGCGAAAATAAGTGCCTGTCATTAAGAGGCTAAGTAAAAAGGAGCCTAAACTATTGGCGATTAAGGTTGGCCATAAGGCGCTTCCAAGGAGAAGAGTTAGTCCATACCGTCCTAATGCGCCAATGGCTCCACCAACCATCACCATCACCCCATTTTTCATTCAACCGTCCTCCTCATCATGTCTATGATGATTGTAAGTAAAAACATTGAGACAAGCAAATGCCGAGAGATTGGAAAAGGGCTTTTTCATCGTATGTCGAAAAGAACTATTTGAAGTCGATTTTGCGAAAAAGAGAATCATCGCTTAAGTGACGATCATAAGGCACAGTTGATTTAAAATGCTTTAAAGGAAGGTTGGTCTGGAATTATAGTGATGAGTTGTGCAAAAAGCGGAGGGGGAAAAGTCTTGCTGAGGCAACAGTTGGCAGCTAGAAATCTCGTGTTCATCGTTTTTATATATGTATTTTTGTTAGCTCAGCCTCATCAAATCGCAGAAGCTGACGCGCAAGGAGAGCGAGTCGACCGATGGGAGGAAGGGATTGAACGTCTCAGCCATAACGTTTTTCTTTCTGGAACTCATGAACAGAAAGATCTCGATTTTTTAAAACCTCTAATTAATGATAAACGCATCGTCCTCATTGGAGAGAGCGCACATGGTGCGAGAGAGTTTAATGCTGTCAAGGCCCGAATCATTCGGTACCTGCATGAAGAGATGGGTTTTTCGGTGATTGCTTTCGAAGCACCGATGGGACAGTCGGTCGCAGCTTTTGCTCAGAGCAAGACGGGAACCGCATCACAGACAATGACTGAAGGCATTCCTTCTGTGTGGCATTCTCCAGACATGGAGCGGTTGTTTTCCTTAATGAAATCCAAAGAGGAACAAAAGGATTTTTTAACTTTTACAGGAATTGATATTCAGCCAGATTCCTTTTTCGGACCTTTCTTAAGCGAAGGGGTGTATCACCTAGATCGGTCACGTTCAAACAAAATCAGGCAAATGGAGGAACATTTTTATGAGTTGTATCATAATCAAGCGACAATCGATCAGGCATTTATTGAAGCTAACGAGTTACAGCCACAATATGAAGAGTTAAAATCATGGATTCGACGGCACCAATCAGAGCTGCGAAAGTCATACACAAACAGCGTAATTAAACAGATTGAACGGGTCGTTGACAATCGGATTCATTTTTTAAAGCATGGCGTTCAAGCGCGGGTAAAAAGCAACGCGCAAACAAATCAACATCCTTCGACAGTGACAGATATACAGCAAAGTGATATGTATTATCGCGATCGTCAAATGGCAGAAAATATCGACTGGCTCGCTCACGAGCTTTTTCCTGATGAGAAAATGATAGTCATCGGTCACAATTATCATATTCGCAAACAAAATACTGCAATGCACTCTTTTGTCACTTTTGAACCTTACATGAAAGACCCTTTGCCAACAATGGGAGAGTTACTTTCAGAGAGGCTTAAAGCGAGCAGCTATGCTCTTGGTGTATTTGCTTATAAAGGACAAACCTATGATCGACAAGGGGCATTTGTAAATATGGATACGAATTACGATGAATTTAGCCTCGAGCCACTATTGGAATCAGCCGGTCATCGGGTTACATTTATGCAGTTGACAGGGACTCGGTTAGACCCGACAACGAGTTGGATGACAATGCCGATGAACGGATCTTATTGGGGGATGCAAAAAGAAACTTTTATACCTAGGCAGCAGTATGACGGTTTGCTATTAATTAATGAAGTTTCTCCTGCTTTGTACGCACAACCATCCAAGTAGTATGAATGGGTCGGACGACGAGCTGCGTCGTTCGTCCTTATTCGTTAGCAAGCGCAATGCTTCACATTTTCAGTAAAAAGAGGTAAACTATTTAGAGATACGAAATAAAAACAAAGAAGGTGCAAATCATCTCTAAAGAAAGACGAAATGTTGTCATTATGTGGTCGGCGAACTTTTTGATTGCGGGCAGTATGACGATGGTTCTGCCTTTTTTGTCATTATTTATTGAGACAATGGGGAATTATAGCCCTGAGTACGTACAAAAATGGTCAGGCTTGTCTTTCGGCGTTACATTTGTGACGGCTTTTTTATTTTCACCGCTTTGGGGTCGTTTTGGTGACAAATTTGGCCGAAAAAAAATCTTAATGATTTCTGCATTGGGATTGGGCTTGTCTGTCCTACTGATGACATGGGTGAATGATGTATACCAGTTATTTGTGCTTCGTCTTTTTATGGGCGTTTTTACAGGTTTTATTTCTACATCACAAGCACTTATCTCAGCGCAAACACCTAAGCACATTTCCGGAAAAATTTTAGGTACTCTACAAACAGGAAACGTATCAGGAGCGTTGTTCGGACCGCTGATTGGCGGAGTACTTGCAGATGTAGCAGGTTTTCGCTACACTTTTATGATTACAGCTATCCTTATGGGATTGACCGCGACCATCGTTTGGGTAGGTGTAAAAGAAGTTTTTCACGATGACAAAGGCTTTAAAGAAACGAAAACAATGACTTCTAAAGACGTCATGACTTACATTATGTCGAAGCCCGTTTTATTAATGATTATGTTTGTGTCTCTGCTCATTCAAGCAGCCAACTTCAGTATTCAACCTCTTTTGGCTCTTTTTGTTACTGAATTACACGGACCTAACAATAATGCATTTTTTTCTGGTCTCGTTTTTTCAGCTACCGGCCTTGGCAATCTTTTGTTTACGAGACAATGGGGGAAAATTGGCGACCGTATAGGGTATGATAAAGTTATGGTAGCCGTGATGCTTCTGGCGGCATTATTCTTCCTTCCCCAAGGCATGGCAACTGCGATTTGGCAATTGGTGATTTTACGTGTATTATTTGGAGTTGTGATTGGTGGCTTTATCCCTAGCCGTGTTGCTTATATACGGCAGGCGGCCCCGCTTTCTATTCAAGGTGAGGTACTTGGCTACAATAACAGTTTTCGTTTTCTTGGGAATGTGATTGGACCGATGCTTGGTGGAGTGCTTGCCGGCTATATCGGCATTTCATCTGTATTCTATGTCATGTCCTTATTATTTGTTGTATCGGCAGTGTTGCTCATGGCGGCAATGAGGCGTGAGCGCAAAAAGTTGGAGCACCGTGCGAAAGTGTCAGATTATGTTTCATCCCCATAAGGAAAGTAAATATTACGAATAGGTATCACAATAGGTTAACCCTATTGAAAATAAAAGGAGGACTTTAGATTGAACATGAAAAAATGGATATTGCCACTATCAGCAGCTGTGTTATTGACTGTTGCTGGTTGCAATAACGATCAACCAGAAGAACAAGATACGACAGAAGAGACTGGTCAAGAAAACGCTGAAGAAAACGAAGCTACACAAGAAGAGGCTGGTCAAGATACGAAGGAGTCCTCCGAAAATAACGACGACACAGCTTCTGAAGGCGAAACGGGTGAGGCTGAAAAGTCGCCTGAGGGTGAAGGAAACGCTGCTGCTGAAGGTGAAGGTGCAACCGATCAACAAGGTGAGTCACAACAGCCTGCTGATGGCCCTAAGGATGACCAAAGCTTAACAGAGCAATTAAAAGCCGAAGCTGCTGTAGCAGATGGACGTATATATGAGAGTGAGGACAATGTCGTTGCGACAATCCAGCTGCAATCAACGGCCACAGCGGAGCAAGGACAGCAGCTTGCTAAAAAATATCAAGGTTTGCTGCAAGAAAAGTATGCAGGGAAGCAAGTGATTGTTCAGGCTGTGTTAAATGGTGAAAATGTAGCTAACTTGGCTACTGAATAAATGAATATGTTCATTGTTCCTGTCAAACAAGGGACAAACCGAGTGAGAGTGTAGACAAAGTTTTCCGTACTTTGTCTGCACTTTTTTTGACGGGAATCACTGCGAAAAGGTCACTAGAGCGAGGGAAGAATAAGAGGAAATAGGGGATATGAAAACGATCATCGTGTATGGAATGGCTGTTGTTTTTAGAAATGAATCGCTTCTTTTATCATCGTCATTGAAACACTTCACAGTTCAAGTTATAAAAATAGTTATGATACAATGAAGCACAAGTACATACATTGCAACAGAGTATAGAGTTTTTGAAAAGGAGTAATGTAGACGTGAACGCCAACCAAGCTTTGTTAAAAATTTGGACTTCACCTCGAAAAACGATGGCGCATATGTTGAAATATGACTCTAAGCGTTTGTATATGTTCATCCTCTTTTTGCAGGGGTTGCTTCGTTAGCTAGCGGTTCGTTTTTCCAAAATGATGGCAATAATAGCATGACCAATAGCATGCAAGGGATGGACAATCCATATCTTTTTTTACAGGATTTGTCCTTTCCGATCGTGCTGTTGTTTTTCCTTGTGGGAGGAGCGATTACAGGTTTTCTGTTTTTATGGTACGTCGCCCCTTTCTTTGCCAGTATCACAGGTCGCTGGCTAAAAGGTGAGGGAGTCTTTCGTGACATTCAGCGTGCCTACGTTTGGGCAAATGTGCCGCAAATGGTTCATGGTGTGCTTATGGTTCTCATTTTATTAATCGTGCAAAAGAACATATTCACTCCCGTTGATGCGTTATCTCCTGCCTTAAGTACAATGGCTACGGTTTTTTCACTGATTACGTCTGTACTTGCGATCTGGTCCTTTGTGCTTTGGATTAACACATTGAGTGTCGCTCATAACTTTTCAAGGTGGGCTGCCTTAGGAACAATTATTTTAAGCTTCATCGTTATGGCTGGTGCAATTTTAGTCATTGGCGTCGTTATCATGTTCGGCGCTATCCTTATTTACACATTTTAGGAGACATTGAAGAATAAGAAAGGTGGAAACTGAATGAGCGCTGTCTTCGTTCAGAGTTTGCAATGCTAGGAGTCATTATCGGAAGTGTCCTTTCAGCGATGGCGACAGGTGTTGGTGCTTTACCAATCCTGATTTTTCAAAATGTAACGCATCGTTGGAGAGACATTATGCTCGCATTTACAGCTGGCGTGATGATGGCTGCCGCTACGTTTAGCTTAATACCACAGGCTTTAACAGAAGGGCGTTTTATAGAGATTGTGTTAGGCGTTCTTTTAGGAGTAACTGTGCTAACCTTATTAGAGTTTATCGTACCTCATGTGGAGCTTGATCACCGAAAGCAGGCATTGCCCTTTGATCATAAAGCCTTATTAGTGATCTCAGCCATTACGCTACACAATATCCCCGAAGGCTTATCTGTTGGTGTAAGCTATGCAAGTGACGAGGAAGGACTTGGGGGTCTTGTTGCATTAGCAATTGGTCTGCAAAATGCTCCTGAAGGCTTTTTAGTGGCGTTATATTTAATCCAAGAACAAGTCAGTAAATATAAGGCATTTTTCATTGCTACATTAACTGGCGCTGTAGAAATTATATCGTCATTGTTAGGGTTTGTGTTGACAGCACAGCTCGCCTGGTTGGTACCTATAGGATTGGCATTTGCTGCAGGAGCAATGCTGTTTATCGTATACAAAGAGTTGATCCCAGAGAGCCATGGCGATGGTCATGCCCGCCCAGCGACATTTGCTTTTATAGGAGGGCTTCTGTTAATGCTTGCGCTGGTCACTTATTTTTGATTTAAATAGGAAGCAGCATGCTTACAAGTTTTAAAGGGTATGCTGCTTTTAAGATCAGTGCTCAAGTTCGAGATGAAACATTTGTTTTGTCAGTGCAAAAGGAGAGAAGGGTTATGTTCAAACAATATGTGATGCAGCTTAGACAGCCAGCATTGGTTATAGATGAGCAATATCATGTTTTTCTAACGAATCACTCGTTTAGTGAGCGATTAGGTTATACATTAGAAGAAAACCTTCAAAAATCGCTGCAGAATTTAGTTAAAGCTTGTCCAAAGAATCATCATCAATTAGTAACGGCTTCATCACTTATTTTTGTTACAGCTACAGGAGAGCAAGTAACTTTTTCAACAACGGTTGATCCAATCATTACGGAGGAAGGCATTTATTATTTTATCCTCTGTGAGGAAGTCTTTAAGTCTTCGTCAAATCTAATGAATCAATCGTCTTATAATGAATTGTTAAAAAGAGCGTTAGATCATTCTAAAGTTGGCATTGTCATTACCGATCCGTCCTTAAACGACAACCCTATTGTTTATATGAATGAAGGGTTTCGTCTTTTAACCGGATATTCAGAAGATGAAGTCATTGGGAAGAACTGTCGTTTTTTGCAAGGAGTCGAAACTGACCCAATGAGCGTGCAAAAAGTTCGAAATGCAATACATGACATGAGAGCCATTAATATTGAAATTGTAAACTACAAGAAAAACGGGGAAAAGTTTTGGAATGAGCTGCATATTGATCCTGTCTACATAGAAAATCAAGGTCGCTATTATTTTTTTGGCGTGCAAAAAGAAGTGACGCAAAGAAGACGGATACAAGAGGATCTAACGTCGTCCTTAAATGAAATTAAAAATTTATCTACACCGATCGTACCCATTAGTGAAGGGATTTCAGTCCTTCCGCTTATTGGCATTATGGATCAGTCGAGATGGATGATCATTGAGGATAGTGTATTACAATGGGTGAGCCAGCATGGAGAAGAACAATTAATTATTGATTTATCAGGCTTAAATCAAATTGAGGACAGCTTGCATGAAAAACTATTGAAGCTATCAAAGATGCTAAAGCTCATGGGGACACAAATTATTCTTACTGGCATTCGCCCAAATGTCGCATTGACGAATGGCGGAATCACTGGCGAGCAGTTTGGATTCAAAGCTTACCCAACTGTAAAGGTTGCATTAAAAGAGTTAAATGAAAGAAATGAAAGTTGACGTTAGATCGCATCACACCGATACTCATGTAGTTTAGTAGGGCTGTCAGGAAAAACCGACGTTAAAGATATTCATACTAAAAAGCCCAATCTCTTTAAAAATAATCGAGAGAAATTGGGCTTTTTCAATTGTCCATGAAAGCGTTGCGAAAGATCATTGCTGAGACTTTACCAGTGTCAGTTAAGTTATATGATTATAATGGTTTGATGACTACATTTTCTGCAAATATTGAAAATGATCAGATAGCGATAACCTTTAATTAAAGGATACGAGAATCATCAGACATTTGGATGGAGTCTTAACCGTAAAACTGCACCACAAGTCGCAAATTACCTTAGAGATGAGGTGTCTAACGGTTGGGAGCATCTTATCGAAATGTTAAACATTTTCGTTGGTGACGCGTTTGCATAAGAAAAGTCCACACAAGGTCATTCACAAAACGATGTCTGGACTTTTACACTTTAGAACACAAGTTTAAAAGGTTTTAAAGCATAGACATAAACAAATTGGATATATAGTCATTCAATAAGCGGCTGAATAAAACGAATTGAAAAATTGCAAGCAAAAGTATAGCATAAAAGTAATCCATTCTTGGCGAGCCTTTTGTTTTAAAGCTCACTAAGATAAAGCAGGCAGCAAGAATGAACGAAAATAAGGAAAAAAGCAAAAGTATCGTAAAGATGCCAACACTTTGAATCACGAGTGCGAGCAAGCTTAAAATTAACAGCGCGGAAGATACAGAAGAAAGAGCGCCGAGCCTAGCGATAACAATCAAGAAATCGACATTGGCATTTTGTAATAATGAAATAAGCCAGATAGCTAAAGTGCTTAAAGCAGCGAATAATAAAATAAAAATGAATGGCTTTAAAAAACCGGTAACAAAGCCAGGATCAAAAAAATCAATAGACGTAAAGAAGGCACTCATAGAAAGTGCATATAACAATGCGAAAACGACAATTGAAATCACGCCGTTTATCATATCGTTTTTATCTAGCTGTTGGGCTGTTGTTAAAGGAGCTCGAAAGACACGAGATAAAAACTGACCATAATGTTTTGCAGTCTTCTTCCCTTTTTCAACATAGGGATTGTGGTTTTTGACAGTTTGTTGCTGGTCAAAAGTGGTATTCTCTTCTTTCGTCAATGTCTGGTCGTCAACCTGTTCCTGATCCATCGTGTCATTGTCAATTTGGTGGCTCTGTAGTAAGCGTCCACAACGAGAACAAGCGGTCACGTCATCGGTATTTTCTTTACCACAGTATGGGCAGATCATTCACAATCTCTCCTTTTGTCATGAAGTAATGGTATGTTTACTACTCTTACACTTCATTTAAACATACCAGATTATTTTTCCAATCCCCAATTTATATGTGTCATTGTTATTTATGTTTTTGGATAACCTTCCATAGCTCTTGTAACATTTGTTGTTGGTCTGCAGGTGAATGAACAACTTCTTGAACAAAGTTGTGCAAAGGCTCATCATTGTATGTAGCTGGAGGCTCCATGACTTGCTGAGTGTGATTTGTCTCTCTGCCAACAAGCGCATCAATCGTCACGGCATAAAAATCTGCTATGCCAATTAGTGTATCCAGTGAAGGCTCGCGCTCTCCACGTTCGTACATACCTATAGCACTTTCGCTAATGCCCAAAGCTCGACTTAGTTGTTTCTGAGTTAAACGTTTAGCTCTCCGTAAGCGTTTTAACTGTAGTGATAAGGAATGCATTAAAAGACCTCCTCAGCACAATATTAACACGTTTTGTGTTTTTTGAAAACTGATATTGACGTTTCGTGGTTTTGTGAATACAATAATAGGAACAAATGTTCTGTTAAGGGGTGGATAAATTGGCTTCGTACCTACAGAAGGATATTGCTCAATTCGTATACCGTCGTATGGAACGTGTTTGGCCCGAGAAACAGTCAGAAGACTATGCTATTGCTCATGCCCATTTTTATAAACTGTTGCAAGATATAAAAGAGAAGCTGCCCAATGAAGAGGAGCAAACGATTTTACAGCTTGAAAGTGAAGTGAATGCTATGTTAAGTGAAGGTGAGCGTTTAATGTACAAACATGGATTCAAAGACGCGCTTCACCTCCTATATCGTTAGCAAAAAGAGCAATTTACATTACTATACAATGAATAAATTACAGAGTACTATAGGATAAATAGACTTATAATCTGTCATAGAGCTTATGAAAGAAAAATGCCTCCATATAACAATGCACCTAAGATCACAATGGCGGGGTGAAGTTTTTTAATTTCAAGAAAAAAGTAGCTTGAAACGATTAGAACAATTGTATGAATCCAACCTGATCCAGTTGCACCTTCAGTGAAAAATTGTAGTGTCATAGTAAGAAGTAATATACAGATGACAGGACGAATGTACCCTGTCAGCCTTTTGACTTGGGGCGCATTTTTAAACTTCGCCAAAAAACTCATTAATAAAAGCATCAATAGAAGTGAGGGGGCAACTGTAGCAATAATAGCTATGAAGGCACCTAGCCAGCCGGACGTCGTATAACCAACGTATCCAGCCATTTTTGTAGCTATAGGACCAGGGAGTGTATTTGCCATCGCGAGCATTTCGCCAAATTGTTCATTTGTCATCCATTTGTATCGATTAACAACCTCATGCTGTACAAGGGGAATAGAAGCTGGTCCTCCTCCATAGCCAATTGTTGCTGGAATGAGAAATGCAACAAATAAATTCCAAAGAATCAAGATGATGCTCCCCCTTTCTCCCGATGATGGTCTCTAGGATAGAGAGCCACTGCGATACAAGCTGCAATTAAAATAGCAGGGTGCCAGTTTAAGACAAAAATAAAAAAAGCACTTCCTCCCAAAATGATCAGATTTTGTGCACGTCCTAAAACGTCATGCCCTTTTTTAGCAAATTGCCAAGCCATTACTCCAAGCATAACTCCAATGACAGGGCCTACCGCTTTTGTCATTCCTTGTATAAAAGCGTTATCCTGAAATGTTTTAAAAAAGACAAGCAACATGATGATGAGAAAAACTGTTGGTAACACACAAGCAAGGATAGCGGTGAAGAGACCTCGTATTCCTTTGAGGCGGAAGCCGATATATCCAGCCATCTTTGTTAATAAAGGACCGGGAAGAGCATTTGATAGCGCAAGGATATCTGAAAATTGATTCTCATCTAACCATTTATGTTTTATGACAACCTCTTGGTACACTAATGGAATAGATGAAGGGCCGCCGCCATATCCTAGCATGCCTATTTTAAAGAAAGAGAGTGCGATCGCTCTTAAATGTGTCATATTCATTCACCCTCCTGGGGCAGTCATTATTTATGAATGTCTGTATTTGATTATAAGTCAGGAAAAGACTTCCGTCGATCGATAGAAAAATTACTGAAATATATCCTCGAAGGAAATATAATGGGATTATAATTGTAAAGATTTTCTTACAATTATAAGTGAAGAGAAAAAAATCAGACAATAAACTTGCTTATACGAGAATACGAGGGCTTATCAATCCACTCTTGTTTGCTGTGTGGTGTTTGCCATAAGAGCCCAAAAGGGGTAGGGTACAGGATGAATATTTGGATCATCGAAGCTGATGAGCATATACAGATAGGGCTAAAATGGTTAATACAAGGAAGCTGTGTAAAAGTGGATGAAGTGACTATGAGCTCATCCTTTCATGGTTTTTTACCAAAAGGAATGATTATCGATTTAATTATTATCGACTTAAAAATTCTTCAAGGAGAGTTGAAAACGGCTTTCTTTAACCTCGTGAAGGATCAGCAGATTCCTTGGATTGCCTTGAGCGAAAAGTGGGAGCGTCGAGAAATTAAAGTAGCATTTCGTCATGGGGCTGGAGATATTATAAAAAAACCGATCGAAACAAATGAACTTTTGGATGCTATACAGTATACAATGGTAGATCAAACCATTCATCTAACCAGCCGTTCACGTGACTTGTATATGACGCCAAGGTCAATGGCGGTTTGTCGCCCAGTCGATCCTCCATCTTATGAACAATTTGGTTTATTTATTAGCGATTATCAATTTTCTTCGTATGTAAATGTTGAACGATGTGATGATGAGTGGGCGTTATCTTTTTACTCCGCCTCATTATATGAATGTATTCAAGAAATGTCGACATTGCTATACCAGTGGAAAATGAAAGAAAAAGGACCTTTAAATATTGCTGTAACAAATGATGGAACAAGATCGCCACATATGATGAAACAGGAGTGTAAAAGTGGACTGAAGAGAGCTTTTTTCCATGGTTTTGACGAAGTCCATGTTCATCTTGGTGAACAATTGTATTCATTGCCATCTCTTGTGTCGCAAAATCAGCTAGAAGAGTGGCGACAGCTTCTTGTTGAAGGAGAGGTTCAACGGATTGTCCAGTTTATACGTCAATACTATAAGCCGTGGAATGCTCCTTATATTGAACCAAAATCAGTGCGAATTCATTTAAGTCAGCTATTTGCTGACGGAAGAGCCTTTATGGATGATGAAGACTCAACTTGGTCTGTGTATGAACGATTAATAAAATCAGTTTGGACAGCACCTATGCTTGATGAAATTATTGAAGAGTTGGTCGCATGGGTTCAAACACTTAGAAGTAAATTAGGGGATACACTTGAGCAAGCGATCAAATATATTGAGGATCAGTATGCCAATCCAGATTTAAAGCTACAGGATATTGCCAAACATATTCAACGAAATCCATCGTATGTGAGTCAACTTTTTGTGAAGAAATTAGGCAAGAATTTCAGGCGAATTCTTACCGAAGTACGAATAAACAAGGCGAAAAAACAAATTCTTTCAACAGAAGATAATATGAAGAAGGTTGCTTTAAATACTGGTTTTTCTTCTGCAGGTTATTTTGCAAAGCTATTTAAGGAAAATGTAGGTGTCTCACCAACAGAATATCGTTCAACCGTTCAAAAAGAAACGACCGTTGATTTGCTGACAGACATTAAAAATGAGTAAATTGCAAATTGATGGAGTAGGTTCGTTTTGTCTTGCAAAATACGGGGAAGCCTATAGAGGATTACTTAATAGTTGTGTTGAGCAAGATAAGCTTTATGTTATTAAAGGAGGTATATTAAATTGTATAAAGCTGTTATACTTGGCACTGGTCCTGCGGGGCTGACTGCAGCGATTTATTTAGCGAGAGCGAATATGGAACCTGTGATTATAGAAGGACCAGAGCCTGGAGGACAACTTACACTAACGACAGAGGTGGAAAACTTCCCGGGCTTTGAGCAAGGCATTTTAGGGCCTGAACTTATGGAAACGATGAAAAAGCAGGCAAAACGGTTTGGTGCGATTTTTAAACGCGGCTTGGCGACGAAGGTGGACTTGAAAAATGCGCCATTTCAAGTTGAGGTCGATTCATTGGGAACGATAGAAACAGAGGCATTGCTGATTTCTACCGGAGCCTCTGCAAAAATGTTAGGTATCCCAGGAGAAAAAGAGTTACTTGGTAAAGGTGTAAGTACCTGTGCAACGTGTGACGGCTTTTTCTTTAGAGATAAGAAGGTCATCATTGTCGGTGGTGGAGATTCAGCAATGGAAGAGGCAACATTTTTGACTAAGTTTGCTAAAGAAGTCAACATTGTCCATCGGAGGGATGAACTTAGAGCATCAAAAATTATGCAAGACCGGGCTAGAGCGAACGAAAAAATTACGTGGTCAATGAATTGCACGCCTGTTAGCGTCGTTTCGGACGGAATGAAGACGTCCGGCTTAGAAGTTATGAATAACGACACCGGCAAAAAAGAAATCATTGATGCGGACGGGATCTTTATCGCTATCGGTCATCATCCGAATACGGGTTTCTTAAAAGGACATCTACGTTTAGATGACCAAGGGTACATTATTGTTGAACCTGGCACGACAAACACTTCTGTACCAGGTGTATTTGCTTGTGGAGACGTTCAAGATCATAAGTATCGCCAGGCGATTACAGCAGCAGGGACCGGTTGTATGGCTGCGATGGATTGTGAAAAATACCTAGAGGGTGAACGTATGATTGACTGGAGCCAAAATATGTCTTGAAAAGGGTACACTGCAAACCTTTGCAAATGCTTATATGTCGTATACGCATCGTAAGCTTTGGCTTTTTTGATGTCAAAACTCCCGTATTTATAAGTAAACAAGTTTTACTTTGCTACATGAAAGCACGACGATCTTGATGGTGTTGAGCTCGAGGAAAGCCATCACTTGCAGCTTTGAAATGAAACATGAAGCTCTCCTCTTAGATGTGAAGCTCAATGTAGGTATTTTTTTAAACAATGGGGAGCTGTATTATGCTAAATCGTGATAATTCCCTGATGAACCCTTCTAAAGCAACTAGTTATAGTCAAATGGTAAGTCAATCCTTTTAAAACTCATTGGAAAAGTATGAATTTATCCGTGAAGAGACCGCCCGTAAAAAGGGCGGTTTTATTTAAAGAAGTTGGCGTTTTTCAAGATGAATGATTCTTCTTCCTTAGGAACCTCATCATCTGGATAGATGGCTTCTACCGGACATACCGGCTCACATGCGCCGCAGTCAATGCAAATATCCGGATCAATGTAGTACTGATCATCACCTTCGTGAATACAGTCTACCGGACATACTTCGACGCAATCCGCTGCTTTTTCGTCCTGGCAAGCGGAAGTAATAACGAAAGGCATTCTTGTCACTCCTTTTAGAAAGATATTCTCATTACAAACAATTTAATGGTTTTTGTCAAGGTGATTATGATTTAAAATAAATGGGTAAAGATAAATTGTACTACGTCGTCCACGTCAATTTTTGTCGAAATTTATTAAACATCAGGGGGTTATTCAAAAATGAAAAGGAAAATGATACTAGCAGGGGCGTTCAGTCTTGCTACTTTTATTGGGGCGGTGTTACCAGGTACATATGCGATGAACACTGTGGTAGCTGCTGAACAAGCAGTAAAAACTGAAGGCCATGTCACTATAAGTTCTATCAACGAAAAAGCGCCTGAATACAATGTTCAAATCAATTACCCACAATTCCAAGGTTTAAAGGACCAGGCGTTTCAAGAGTCCATCAATCAATCCATTAAAGACTGGGTCAATCAGAAAAAAACAGAGATCGTTGACGGGGCTCTGGAGTATCCATCTCCACAAGGAGCAGCTTATCAATTATTTATGGATGTGACCGAACGCCAATCAGGTAATTTTATTTCTGCTGTTATGACAACTTACCAATATACTGGCGGGGCAAATGGCAATGAAACAGTCTCTTCTTACAATGTTTTAAATAAAGCCGAAGGGAAATCCTTCACACTACCAGAAGTCGTGAAAGACATTGACCAATTGAATAACCTAATCCAAAAAGAATTTCAAAAGCATGAAGACGTCTATGGGGCAACCGCTCTAAATTATCCAGGGGTTCGCGAGGATCAGCCCTTTGCTCTAACAGACGATGCCTTAATCGTTTATTTTTCCGAATATGAAGTAGCACCTGGTTCAGTTGGAGCAAATTCTGTCTCTATCCCCCGTGATGAAATTGCCTTGATTGATGAACTTGCCGACCAGAAAAGTAACATAAATGCTTCAGAGAAAGCGACAGTCACTGTTCCAGTTAAGAAAAGCGATCAAGGAAAAACCTTGATTTCTGTCCGGGAGCTTGCGGAAGCGTTAGATATGAACATTACATGGAATCAAGAATTAAGAAGGGTGTATTTAGAAGAGGCTGGGGCTTCATACGAAATCGTACCTTCCGTACCTATTTACCAAGTCAACGGTATTTCTATGCGAGACATTGAGCAACCGGTATTTATTGACGGCCATGTTTTCGTGCATACAGACTTCTTAACGGATGCATTAGACGCCAAAGTGAGTTCATCTACAGCTGATCATATTTCTATAACGAGGTAAGTCAATCGTTTATTGTAAAAAGTTTGCAAAGATGCTTGCTTTCTAAGTTTAAATCAGTGTAAGATAGGAAAGATCAATCAAACGAAACGGACGAGAGAGGAGGTTGTCATCATGCAAAACGTTATTTTAAACCAAGGAATATTATTAAGCTCCATCTGTTCTTATTTTGCTGATTCAACCTCTTCAATACGAATATAGTTATCAATATCTGGAAAACAGGTTTCGTATGGATAAGTAGCCATTGGGTCATACGATAGCCTTGTTCGTCTTCAGTGTTGCTTATTTTCTATTTCGTGAAGGTGTGTTGCATTTGCAGCGCACCTTTTTTGTTTTTTTAAACAAAAAACAGTCCTCACCTTCATAAAGTGATAGGGTTTGAGCGATCAATTTTACTTATTCAGAGGAGGAAAATTTAAATGTCAAAACAAAAGAACATTAGGAATAGTGAGAAGAGTTATTTAGATGACGGTTAGTGACTGATCGTCGATCGGATGAAAGATACGGAAGGAGTAGTACGTTATGTTTCAAGTTTTAAAACGGTTATCTTGGTTTTTTAAAGAAGAAAAGAAGCGTTATACCATTGCATTAAGCTTGCTCTTCATTGTAGGCGTGATTGACCTTGTTCCACCAAGAATTATTGGACTCACTGTCGATCAGATGCAAATCGGGGCTATGGATAAGGAAAAAGTTGTTTTATACTTATTTGTTTTATTAGGAACGACTGCCCTATCCTATATATTAACCTATGGCTGGATGTATCAGCTTTTTGGCGGTGCCTTTTTAGCGGAGAAACGCTTGCGCTCAAAATTAATGAGTCATTTATTCAAGATGGCCCCGCCTTTTTTTGAGCGTCAGCGTACGGGTGATTTAATGGCACGAGGAACCAATGACTTAAAAGCAGTGTCGATGACGGCTGGGTTCGGTTTGTTGACCCTCGTTGACGCAACAGCTTTTATGCTCGCTATTTTAGTGGCCATGACAATTATGATTGATTGGAAGCTGACTCTTGCTGCTGTATTGCCCTTGCCGATCATGGCCGTGGCTATTGCTTATTTAGGGGGTAAAATTCATACACGGTTTACAGCGGCACAAAAAGCGTTCGGGACACTAAATGATCGGGTTTTAGAGTCTGTGGCAGGAATGAGGGTTATTCGTGCCTTCAGAAAAGAACGCGATGATGAAGAACGGTTTTATCGCATGAGTGAGGACGTTTATGAGAAGAATGTGCGAGTTGCTAAAATTGAGGCATTTTTTGACCCTTTAGTTAATATTATTGTTGGCTTAAGCTATACGATTGGGCTTGGGTATGGGACCTATCTTGTGTTACAGCAGGAGCTTACGATTGGTCAGTTAATCACCTTTAATATTTATTTAGGGATGCTTATTTGGCCGATGTTTGCCATTGGCGAACTCATTAATATTATGCAACGAGGCAATGCTTCTTTGGCACGAGTGAATGAAACACTCGAAGAGAAAGAAGATGTGCCAGATCCTGAAAATCCTGCGGTTGTAGGAGGAGACGGTTCAATTGTCTTTAATGAGCTAAATTTTTCGTACCCGGATACGGATGATGCACAATTAAAAGAGGTTTCCCTAAGGATTGGCAAAGGAGAAACCATTGGTATTGTCGGGAAAACTGGTAGCGGAAAGTCAACCTTCGTGAAACAGCTTTTACGCTTTTACCCAAACATTCAGGGAGAGCTTGGTTTTTACGGTGCGCCTATTGCACAGCAAGCGAAGGTTTCTGTTCGTGCCCGGATTGGTTATGTGCCACAGGATCACATTTTGTTTTCAGCATCGGTGCAGGAAAACATTATGTTTGGAAACCCTGATGCCACGGAGAAAGAATTTAATGAAGCTGTTCGTCTATCCGCTTTAGAAAAAGACTTGACCTTTTTGCCGGAAGGTCTTGAGACGATGGTTGGAGAAAAAGGAGTGGCTCTTTCAGGTGGGCAAAAGCAACGGATTTCCATTGCCCGTGCCTTGATCGATGATCCCGATGTCTTAATTCTTGATGATTCACTATCTGCTGTCGATGCAAAAACAGAAGCTTTGATTGTGGAAAATTTACAGCAAAACCGTACCGGGAAAACAACCTTAATTACGACCCATCGGATGTCGGCAGTAGAGCATGCGGATCAGATCTATGTGTTTGATCAAGGTCGGATTGTCGAGTCGGGGACGCATGATGAGCTTATGAATGGCGACGGTTGGTATAAAGAACAGGCTGTAAGGCAAAAGATGGACACGGAAGGAGTGCTCCCGTGATGAAAATGCAAACAGGAAAGCGGCTTTATCAATACGCTTTGACAAGTAAAAAAAGAATTTTGCTTGGGTTATTGTTACTGGTGGTAGCGGTGGGAGCAGAATTAAGCGGTCCACTTATTGCCAAGACCATTATTGACCGTCATATTGTCGGTGTTGAAGAGCCATGGTATAGCACGACAGAGCAACCTAATGCTGTTGAGTACAAAGGCACATGGGTCATTCGTGAATCGTATGCTGACGATGCTAATTCATTGGAACCGGCTGGTCAAGTTGCTCAGATCGGAACGACTTTTTATTGGACAGAAGAGGTTCTCCCACAATATGGGGAACGTTCGTTTGACAATGGGGTTATGAGAGTGTCAAGCGAAGAGATCGAGTTTACGACACAAGCCAGTCCTTTAAGTGGCTCAGAGATTTTGGCTTTTTATCAGCCAGAAGTGGCAAAAATCATTGGCTGGCTAAGCTTTTACTTAGGATTAATTATTGTGGCCACCTTTTTCCAATACGGACAAAATTATTTTCTCAAAGTCTCAGCTAACCGTATTATTCAAAGGATGCGCATCGATGTATTTTCTCATTTGTCGCGCTTGCCGGTTCGTTTTTTTGATAATCTTCCCGCCGGAAAAATTGTTTCCCGCGTAACGAATGATACGGAAGCGATACGTGAGTTGTATGTTGCTGTTTTGTCTAACTTTTTTACGAGCGGTATTTATATGCTTGGTATTTATACAGCGATGTTTTTCTTAGATGCGCGCTTAGCCGCATTTAGCTTGCTACTCATTCCGGTGATGGTCGTGTGGATGGTCGTTTACCGTAAGTTAACATCTAAACACAATCATGACATTCGCTCCAAAATTAGTGAAATTAATGCGAATATGAACGAAAATATTCAAGGCATGTCAATGATACAAGCGTTTAGACGTGAGCAAGATCGGATGGAGCAATTTGAGGAAATGAATGAATCCTATATGCAGTCACAGAAAAAGCTCCTTCTCATTGATTCTCTGACGTCACATAACTTAACATGGGTGTTAAGAAATATCGTCGTTGCCATGATTATTTGGTTTGCCGCAGGTGGAGCAGCTGGAACAATAGGCAGTATTATTACGCTCGGTACGCTATATGCTTTTGTCGATTACGTCACGCGCTTGTTTGAGCCTTTGAACAATATAGTTAACCAATTAAATAACTTAGAGCAGGCAAGGGTATCTGGAGAGCGTGTCTTTAAATTAATGGATGAACGAGGGTTTGATGTAGCTGACGACAAGATTCAACGATTAACAGGAGATGTTGAATTTGCTAATGTAACCTTTGGTTATAAGGAGAATGAAGCCGTTTTAAAAAATATAACGTTTCATGCCAAGCCAGGCGAAACAATTGCTCTCGTAGGTCATACTGGTTCTGGAAAAAGTTCGCTGATGAACTTGCTCTTTCGTTTTTATGATGCTCAAGAAGGCCGAATTTTGATGGATGGGCAAGACATCAGAGACTTATCGCCTCAAGCTTTGCGATCTCATATGGCAATTGTCCTCCAGGATCCTTATTTGTTCACCGGAACGATTGGATCAAATATTGCAATGGAAAATGAAGAGATGCCGAGAGAGGATATTGAGCAGGCACTGAGAGCCGTTGGTGGCGCAGAGATGTTTAAGCAGTTTGAAAAGGGCATCGATGAGCCTGTCAGAGAAAAAGGGAGCACACTCTCAAGTGGACAGCGTCAGCTCATCAGCTTTGCGCGTGCGCTGGCGATTGACCCAGCCATTCTCGTTCTTGATGAGGCGACTTCGAACATTGATACGGAGACTGAGGCGATGATCCAAAGAGGGCTTGATGTGTTGAAGAAGGGACGAACGACATTTATCATCGCGCATCGCCTGTCGACCATTCGAGATGCGGATCAGATTCTCGTGTTGGACGCTGGTCGGATTGTAGAAAGAGGAACGCATGAGCAATTAATGGCATTGGGTGGGAGTTATGCTCAAATGTACCGTTTACAAAAGCAAAAAAATGCTGGATAAACGATAATTAAACAGAGAATGGCAAGAGAGATGGAGACACGGCAAAATGTGTCTCCATTTTCATGACAAGAGGTCATGTTTTAAATTTTTAAGTCAAATGGAAGCGACACTAGGTCAACACTTCTAAACTAGTTTACCAATTCTACAAAGGTCGTATGAATACCAAGTGGATGTTTTTCTCTTACATAGCCGTCATATCCAACTTTAATTTTGTCTCCAATTTGAAATGTTGTGCCATTGGCAACGGAAAGATTCACATCTACTAGACTTCCTGATTTAAGAATGTCGCCTTTTTTTATTGAAACGAGTGCCATTTCGTCATTTAGTTCTTCAATTGTTCCGATGAAGGTAGCTTCACTCTCTTGATCATCCGCATGATCACCGCTAGAAGTGGTACAAGCGCCTAATAAACCAATAGATACAATAAGGATTAACGCAATAAGTTTCTTGATAGACATCACCACTCTCATATGAGATGTTGACACGATAGGATTAAAAAATGCTGCTCAGTCGAAATTGCTGAACTCTTTCACGAGCGTCATACTACATGTTATCTCTATTTTTATCACAAAAAAACCACATATCATTAGTCTTACGTGTTGGTGATGTACGTTAGAATTTGAATGTGTAAAATTTTTCAACGGTTGAAGAGCTTTTGTTACATCGTATATAGGTGATCCGTTAGGTTGTTTGGTGAGGAATATGCTATGATTCTTTTTGGGAAAAGGAGGTTCGTTCATGCAATATGATTGTATCGTCATCGGTGGTGGTCCAGCAGGATTAATGGCTGCCACGTCAGCCGCTCTTCATGGAGCAAGTGTTTGTGTCATTGAAAAAGGAAAAACGCTCGGTCGAAAGCTGGCGATTTCAGGTGGAGGACGCTGTAACGTTACGAACCGACAGCCTCTCCCAATTCTCGTTGAGCACCTACCGGGTAATGGTAAGTTTTTATATAGCGCCTTCTCAACTTATGACAATGAGGCGATTATTACATTTTTTGAAGACCTGGGCATTAAATTAAAAGAAGAAGATCGCGGTCGCATGTTTCCCGTATCAAATTCAGCGCAGGATGTTGTGAATGCATTGCTTAAAAAGCTTTCTACGCTAAAAGTTTCGCTGCGCACCGAAGCAAAGGTGGCTGGTCTTCGTTTACTTGATGGGCGTGTACAAGGTGTAAAGCTGGAGGATGGGACGGCAGTTGCTGCCAAGGCAGTGATTGTCGCTTCTGGTGGAAAATCTGTTCCGAAAACAGGCTCCACTGGGGATGGCTATGCATGGGCGAAGCAAGCAGGTCACACGATCACTGAATTATATCCTACAGAAGTACCGGTGACATCAAATGCGCCATGGATTCAATCTCGTGAATTGCAGGGACTGTCTTTACAGGATGTCGCTGTAACAGTGTATTCGCATAAGAATAAGCCGGTTAAAACGCATCGCTGGGATGCGCTGATTACGCATTTCGGATTTTCAGGTCCGGCGGTATTAAGGTGTAGTCAATATGTCGTTAAAGCCCTCAAGCATAGTAAAGGAAAAGGTGCTGTACAGCTTGGCTTTGATACGAAGCCAGACCAACATGAAGAAGACGTATTTCAAGAACTTGCCGCCATGCAGAAACAGGCGCCAGATAAAGCCTGTAAAAATACATTTAAAGGTTTTTTACAAGAAAGGTACTTGCGTTTTTTACTTGTGAAGGCCGGCATAGATGAAGGAGAGCCGGTTCGAACGGTTTCTAAGGTCAAGCTCCGTCAGCTAGCCTCTCTATGCAAGGATTTTCGAGTAGACGTCAATGGGACGCTTTCCATCGAGAAAGCATTTATTACTGGTGGCGGTGTTCATTTAAAAGAAGTTGATCCGAAAACAATGGCATCTAAGAAAATGCCTGGCCTTTTTTTCTCTGGTGAAATCTTAGATATCCATGGGTATACAGGCGGTTATAATATTACTGCTGCATTTGTGACTGGATTTTGTGCCGGTAAAGCGGCTGCGGAGTCGCGTAGCATTTGAGTAGGTGAATCTGTAAATGAATAAAGAAGCGAAAGCTATGTAAGCACCGATTGTCGTTATATGTATCAGAGTGTAGGCCAAGTCTTTCCCAGTCTTTGTCTACACTTTTTTTGTTGCGCACTTCGCAAGATGTTTGTTAGCCGAGGCGCGAAGGTGAACGTGGATGTGAATAGAGCTCTTTGTTCATGAGAGGATGACCGGACCAAAGTTAAGCAATGAAGGATGAGAACGTTTGTCAGCAGGCAGAACTGACGGTGCTTTGAAGCTGTTCGTTTTTTTACAAGAGCCATGTAACTCGTACTTTGATTCAAGGCAATATCTAGATTAATAAGTGTCAGAGATTGTTCAACTTTGCACAATCTATTTTATTTGAATAATGTTATGCTGGAATATAAACCTCTTAACAATGCTTGTAAAAATACCCCATAAGCCACTGAATATGAGAATTAATCGATGTATTCACATACAATTCCGACCAATGTCACCTTTTCATCACAAATTTTTGATGTTTTTGTGAACAATTATCGTCAAAACTATGACATCTGTTGAAATCGCTTCTTTTGCGACTGACAGGAGGTTCGTTTTCTTGGTACTCTCGTTGTTGGAACAGATAAGTGTCTGGAGAAAGGATTTCATTTTTCTTAATTTTAAAGCCAAAGTTTGGGAGGAAGGTGGATTGGCATGTTGCGTCGTCTAAAATCATGGACGGTATTTGGGATGATTGCTCTCGTTATGGCTGGGTGTAGTGCACCAACAGTCTTACAGCCGAAAGGACCAGTAGCGTCACAGCAAAGCGACCTTATTATCTTTTCAATTATATTTATGTTAACGATTGTTGCAGTTGTTTTCGTATTGCTTGTTGTGATCCTATTAAAATACCGGGATCGTAAAGAAAATCCGAACTACGATCCGGATCACGAAGGTAATATTTGGCTAGAAGTTGTCTGGACAGTTATTCCAGTTATTATCGTTATCGCGTTGTCTATTCCAACGGTTCAAACGATTTATTCATTAGAAGAGCCCCCAGAGGCGACACGAGATAAAGAGCCGTTAGTGGTTCATGCGACGTCAGTCAACTGGAAGTGGATATTTAGTTATCCAGAGCAAGACATTGAAACTGTGAATTATTTAAACATTCCAGTGGATCAACCTATTTTGTTCAAGTTGACTTCGGCAGATTCGATGGCAGCCTTATGGATTCCGCAGCTCGGTGGCCAGAAATATAACATGGCCGGTATGCAGACACAGTTGTACTTACAGGCGGATCATGAAGGTACTTTTGCTGGAAGAAACGCCAACTTTACTGGTGAAGGCTTTGAAGCACAGCGCTTTGACGTCAATGCGATCTCTGAGGAAGAATTTGAAGATTGGGTAGAAGAGACGCATGAAACAGCACCAGAATTAACACAGGCAGAATACGATCTTAAGCTGATGATTCCGGGTCATGTTGATGAGATGACGTTTAAAGGAACGCATCTTGACTGGATTGACCATGCAACGTCAGGTTCATATGCGCTTGAAGCACGTGAACGCCTTGGATATGAAGAGCGCAACCCGAACTCTAAAGCGCCGGAAAAAGAGCTGATAGATCCAAATACATTAGAATATTATACAAACCCGGAGTCTAGAGAAGAAGAGGAATCATCAGAACATGAAGGCCATGTTGCCGAGGAGACAGATGGCGAGCATGCTTCAGATAGCGAGCATAGTCATTAAGAAAGGGGGAGAGTCAAGTGAATTTAAGATGGGATGAATTTATTGTTACCGGTGATCCATTAATTCTTGGTGCACAAATATCAATTGTCCTTGTGTCGATTGCGCTCGTTTTCGGGTTAACCTATTTTAAAAAATGGGGTTGGCTATGGCGTGATTGGATCACAAGTGTTGATCATAAGAAAATTGGTATTATGTATATCATTGCTGCGTTATTGATGCTCTTCCGGGGTGGGGTAGATGCGCTCTTAATGCGAATACAGCTCGCCGCTCCAGAAATGGAATTCTTAAGCGCACAACATTACAACGAGATATTTACAACGCACGGAACGATTATGATTATCTTTATGGCCATGCCTTTTCTTATTGGTTTAATGAACGTTGTCGTTCCATTGCAAATAGGTGCTCGTGACGTTGCCTTTCCATTTTTGAACAACCTTAGCTTTTGGACATTTTTCGTTGGAGCGATGCTCTTTAACATTTCCTTCGTTGTTGGTGGTTCGCCTTCAGCGGGCTGGACGAGTTACGTACCGATGGCAGGAAACGAGCTAAGTCCAGGACCTGGGCAAAACTATTACTTGCTCGGCTTGCAAATTTCCGGTATTGGTACTTTGTTAACGGGAATAAACTTTATCGTTACAATATTAAAGATGAGAACAAAGGGTATGACTTTGTTCAGAATGCCAATGTTTACTTGGACGACATTAATTACATCTTTAATTATCACTTTTGCCTTTCCGGTATTGACGGTGTCGCTTGCATTAATGACGTTTGACCGTCTCTTTGGAACACATTTCTTTACACTCGCTGATGGTGGAATGCCTATGCTTTGGGCAAACTTGTTCTGGATTTGGGGACACCCTGAAGTTTATATCGTTATTCTACCTGCGTTCGGTATTTTTTCAGAAATCATTACGACCTTTGCGAGAAAAACATTGTTTGGTTATAAGGCCATGGTTGGCTCCGTTGTTATTATTTCCTGCTTAAGCTTCCTTGTCTGGGTTCATCATTTCTATACAATGGGCTCAGGAGCTGCAGTTAACTCGTTCTTTTCGATTACGACAATGATGATTTCGATCCCAACTGGGGTTAAAATCTTTAACTGGCTGTTTACAATGTATAAGGGACGAATTAGCTTTAAACAGCCGATGCTTTGGTCGATTGCTTTTATTCCAAACTTTGTTATTGGTGGTGTCACAGGCGTTATGCTTGCGATGGCCGCAGCAGACTACCAATATCACAATACGTATTTTCTCGTTTCCCACTTCCACTACGTATTAATTGCCGGTACTGTATTTGCGTGTTTCGCAGGTTTGGTCTTCTGGTATCCAAAAATGTTTGGTCATAAGCTTAATGAGAAAATCGGTCAATGGGCATTCTGGCTATTTATGATCGGATTTAACGTCTGTTTCTTCCCGCAATACTTCCTAGGTTTAGATGGAATGCCGCGCCGGACGTTTTCATACTTGCCGGAAGAGGGTTGGTTCAGTCTTAACTTTATCTCAACAGTTGGTGCGTTTGTGATGGGGCTTGGCTTCCTCATATTCGTTTACAATGTCTATTATAGCTTCCGTCATTCTGCACGTGAGACATCAGGCGACTGCTGGGGCAGTGGAAGAACGCTCGAATGGGCGACATCTTCAGCGATTCCACCATTCTACAATTTTGCTGTGTTACCAGAGGTACGTACGATTGATCCATATTGGCACATGAAGGAAGATGGTCAGGAAAGTCAGAAAGAAGAAGACTATAAGCCCATTCATATGCCAAGTAATACAGGTCTTGGGTTTATCATGTCTGTATTCTTAGGCATCTCAGGCTTCGGACTTGTTTTCGAATGGTATTGGATTGGCTTGGTCGGTGTCATTCTCACATTCGCTTGTATGATTTATCGGTCTTTCCAGCAAGACGATGGGTATTATGTACCTGTGGAGAAAATTAAAGAAACCGAGCGACACGCATCGGTCTAAAGGAGGGGAAGCCCTGTGGCACAACATGTTTCTGATTCAAACACGCCAATGGAGTATCAATCCGAGACCGGGCGCTTAAATATCCTCGGTTTCTGGATCTTTATCGGTGCAGAGTTTGCCTTGTTTTCAACGCTCTTTGCTGCTTACTTTGTGCTTATTAACCGGACCGCTGGATATATCACGCCAGGTGAATTGTTTGATTTGAAGCTCGTTTTAATTATGACCTTCCTACTGCTAACTAGCTCGTTTACGTGTGGGATGGCTGTTCATGAAATGCGAAATCATAATGTGAAACGCATGATGATTTGGCTAGCCATTACACTTCTTCTTGGCTTAGGATTTGTCGGTTATGAAATTTATGAGTTTGTTCACTATGCAAGCGAAGGTGCAACGCTTTCCACAAGTGCTTATTGGTCTGCCTTTTTTGTTCTGCTTGGTACGCATGGGTTGCACGTAAGTATCGGGATCATTTGGATCATCGGAATTATGATCCAAATTAAGAAGCGTGGCTTGACACCAAAGACGTCATCAAAAGTGTTTGTTTCCAGCCTATACTGGCATTTCTTGGACGTTGTCTGGATTTTCATTTTTACAGGTGTCTACCTGTTGGGGATGGTGAGTTAACGTGGAACAAACAAACACTGTAACTAAAAAAAGTCATTTCCCATGGAAACACATCATTGGCTTTGTCTTATCAATTGTATTTACGCTTGCAGCAGTCTGGGTGAGCTTTGGAACAGATTTGAGTCTTGATGCAAAGGTTTGGGCGATTTTTATCTTTGCTTTTATTCAAGCCGGTCTGCAATTGTTTCTCTTCATGCACGTCAGTGAAGGAAAAGCAGGGGCCATTCAAGTCGGAAACTTACTTTTTGCCATCTTTATCACGCTCGTGATTGTCGTTGGCTCGATTTGGGTGCTGAATTTCGGTGTACACTTGCATCATCATATGTAAGTCAAAGTCCCGTTACGAGGAAAATCGTAACGGGATTTTTTAATATTGTTTTTCAAGATTCATCCAGCCTGCAGCTTGCAGTTTTTCAGTCGGTAGAGGTATCTTTTGGTGACTCCCGTTGTCAGCAGAAAATTGATACGCCTGCATTTGTCCTTCTTCATTGACGGAATACAACAGGTAATCGTACGCATAAAAATCCCTAAATGTATACTGACGTGGGGTGCGTTTTAAATTTGTTGCAGGTGGCTGCACAATTTCTTCTCCATCGGCAAGCTCTGCGGAAAGGGTATCTGCAGCTTGGTTATACGTATAGGCTGGAGATTGAATGTAGACCATTGCATTCGTAATGCCCATCGTCAAAAGTGTGGCTGCAACAATTCCAACGGCTGCCTTCATCGTTCCGTACCCGCGAATGATCCAAACAAACAAATATGGAGTTGCACAAATAAGCAAAAACATTGTGTAAATCATCGCTGTGTTTATGATACCTTCATATCCTTGGTTGTAAGAGTGGAATAGGTATTGTTGAACACCGAGAATTAACACGAGATTACTTAAAAACAATATCCAAATTAGGCGATTGGAGGAAAACATGAAAAGTCAACTCCTTTTTTATGATAGCGATTTCAATTATGTCTAAAAAGTGAACTTGTTAATAGCTATTATACGTAAAAATGTCAAAATGGGGAAGGGGTTGTGACAGATTTATGAATATTTTATGAGGATTACTAGGTCGTGTCTGAAAACTCGTCACTGTGTCAATTTGAAAATTGCAGCTACGTATACAAATGCTAGGAAGGACGTGGCCAACTTGTCGTAACGAGTAGC
>NZ_JAALFC010000019.1 GCF_011058155.1 Litoribacterium kuwaitense
AAAAAGGCCGGGGTATTTCCTCTGCCTTCAGCTCCAGAAACAGCAAAGTGAGGAATTTTAGTCCGGCGTTTTTGGGGATTTTTAACCCGATATTGACAGCTTGGACAATCCACTTTGATTTACATACTCGTTTTTGATTGAATCTTACAAAAAGGCAATGATTTATAACATGTAACGAGTACCCGCCTTATCGCGACGGGTACTGTATTACAATTATTTTTCGTACAGCGGTTATCTATTGCAAGCATTTTACTCAGTTAATGAACAGCACGTGTTGTGATCAATGGCGATATGACGTAAAGGATCACCTAAATGAAACTGCCATTTTTTCATTTCTTGTGTTAAGTATTCTAATATATGAAGGTGCGTTTCTTTTCCTGCTAAGTTGTGTATTTCCCATGGATCTTGCTGTAAATCAAATAATTGAATACAATCGCTTCCGACATTTTGATCATCTACATAATATTTGATGAGTTTCCAGCGCTCATCCTTGACCATTCGTTGGATGTCTAAGTACTTCGTGTAAACAGTATTCCATTCTTTTTTATTTGGATCATTAAGCATAGCGCAAAGACTCTTTCCTTCAACTGTTGTAGGTATAGGCAAATTAATCATGTCGAAAAGTGTTGGAAAAATATCTATTTGGTAGGACAGCCGCTCTCTTTTCTCACCTACGGGTAAGCCAGGTCCTTTCATAAGGAATGGAATACGAGTACTATGGTCATACATATTTTGCTTGCCCATTAGACCATGCTGTCCTAAAGCTAAACCGTGATCACTTGTATAGATAATGATCGTGTCCTCTAATATGCCTTTCTCTTTTAATGTTTCGAAAATGTTCCCTATTTGCTTGTCCATATGAGTAACCATGGCATAATAATCCTTCGTGTGTTGGCGAATATTATCTTTTTCACGTGGAATACCGACTAACTGTTCGTCGCGAATATTCATTTCTCCGTTATCAAAAGGGTGTTGATCTAAGAAGTTAGGCGGTAATTCGATCGATTCTTCTTCATACATGTCATGATACGGTGATGGAGCTTGCCGTGGATCATGTGGGGCTGTAAATGCCACATATAAAAAGAAAGGATCTTCCTTGTCGTATTCGTTTAAGAAACTCACTGCTGTGTCTGCAAATAGTTCCGATGTATGCACAGATGCTTTTCTCACTGTCTTTTCGCTATATTCTCCATCGGGTTGGTAATCATGTACAGGGACAGAAAAATGGTCGCTCATGCCTCCAAAGAAAATATTCTTCCCATCGCAAAAGCTCCTTTGGAAGCTATCGATATCGTTATGCCATTTTCCGATAGCGTAGGTGTGATATGAATGCTCCTTCAAAGTCTCTCCAAGTAGAGCTAGCTGTGAATTGATATTCACGTCTCCTCCTGTACGAAATGGGTTGGCCCCTGAGTGAACACTCGCACGACTTGGTGCACAAACAGCACCTGACATCCCCCCCATGATATGTGTCTGAGTAAAGGCAACCCCTTGGTTCACGAGATAATCAAGGTTCGGCGTCTCCAGCGTAGAATTTCCTAAAGCATGTATGGCGTTATGTTGGTGATCATCTGAAATCATGAAAAGTATATTCGGCGTCTTTTTCTTCCTCATGTATGCAACCTTCCTTTGCCCTAAAATTTATTATGTAGTATAACATGACCTAATTTGTATCGTTCATTTATTATCTGAATGATCGCTTTATAGTGAGCAGGCATAGAGTGGGCTTATCCTCTTGCATTAAGTGGTCGTTTCCTTCGCAAGTATCCTATCTTTTGCCCAAAGAATTATAGCGAAGATTTACGCTTTCTGGAAAAATATTTATTTTCAACTAAAAAAGCGCTTTCTAGGTGTTTTAATGAAGTTATTTATTTTTGAGAAATCATTCGTTACAATATGTACAAAAGATAATAAGGATATGATATTTTGAAATTTTTGTCAAGAAATAGTTTGCAACATAGTATTTTTTTCTTTACGCTTTTGATTGTTTTTGTACCGTTGGTGTCATTAGGTATTATATCTTATTCAAAACACACAGATAATATTGTGAATAATGTGAAAAGAGCAGATGAAAATACGGTTGACCAAATTGTGGCCAATATTACTTTTTTTCTAGGTGATATCCATGATTTGTCATTATTTATTATTCAAAGCAGTCAAGCTCAAAATCTATTAACGTCTAATTATGAAAAGGACTCGAATGCATTTTTACAAGAAAAAAGGCAGGTAGAAGAATTGCTTGTTCACCTCATAGGGTCTAAAGAATATATAAAGTCAATTCAGGTTCAAGATCAATCCGACATACTTATAAATACGAATGGGGTAAATATACCTATTAGCAATAAAGAAAAACAAGACCTACTTAAGTTAAATGGGAAGGCGGCGGTGATCGAAGGAGAAGACGGCCCTTCGATTCGCTATACGCGGTTAGTGAAAAATATACATGATATTACCGAGGTTATAGGCTATATCACAGTGGAATTAAACTTAGAATACATTAGTGATTTATTTCAAACTGAAGATCCTGAAACTAAAGATACTTATTTTTGGTAAATAATCAAAATCATGTGATTGTGTCTAAAGTCAAATCGGACTTTAATGCGAGAGATTTGCAAAGGTTGCTGGATAAGGGAGAGGGCGATGTAGATGAAGTCACGTTGAAAGGAAAAAAATATATAAAAACGTCTAGTAAGGTAGAAGGGTATCCACTTTCTGTGATACACGTCGTTTCTATGGATCAATTAATTAATGAGAATGAAGCAGTGCCATCATTGATTATATGGTCGTTCGTGATCAGTTTAGTCATTTGTGTTTTTGTCGCTTATCAATTTTCACGTTTTGTAGTAAAACCAATAAAACGATTACAAGGGCTAATGAAGGAAGTGGAAGACGATAACTTGGGAGTTAGATTCCCCATTAATGGGTCTAATGAAATTGCTCAGTTAGGCCACGGTTTTAATTCAATGCTGGAGAGAATTGAGTTTTTAATTGAGATGGTTTATATTGCTCAGATTAAGAAGAAAGAGTCAGAACTAAAAGCGCTATCAGCTAAGATCAATCCTCATTTCTTATACAATACGTTAGATACCATTTATTGGGTAAGTTTAATGGAAAATGCCCCAAAATCAGCGAAAATGGTACACGCACTTTCCAGGTTGTTTCGGATGATCTTAAAAGAAGATAATGAAGCGATTACCGTCGAACAAGAATTAGAGTATGTCCAACATTACTTGAATATTCAACAGGTTCGCTATGAAGATATGATTGACTTTCAATTAGAGATACAGGAAGGGGTGCAACCACTTAAGACGATAAAAATGATTTTGCAGCCGTTAGTCGAGAATGCCATTTCACACGGGATTGAAGAACGTGGTGAGGGGGTCATAAAAATTAAACTAGTCCAGAATGAACACGATCTCGTCGTCTCAGTAGAGGATAATGGTGTAGGGGCTGATGTAGATAGGCTCAACAAATTATTAAAGAAACCAAATGAGAAGTGTGTCGCTTTGAAAAATATAAATGATCGTATACAAATGGAAGACGGCAAAGGGTATGGGCTGTTTTTTCAGAGAAATCATGAAGGTGGCCTAACGGTGGTGGCTAGGCAGCGAAAGAAGGTGTAAATCATTGAAAATATTAGTCGTCGAAGATGAAAAAATGATTAGAAATGGGATTGTGAATGCATTAAAAAACATCCCGCAATATTCATATCAAGTTAAGGGTGCGAATAACGGTAAAGTTGCTCTAGAAATGATAGAGCCTTGGCAACCAGATGTTGTGATAACAGATGTTAAAATGCCTGTAATGGATGGGTTGGTGCTATCTAAAGAAATCCGAAAAAAGTATATGTCGATTTACGTGATTATATTAAGCGGATACCAAGAATTTGCATATGCACAGGAAGCAATAAAATTAGGCATAAAAGAATATTTAATTAAACCTGTTGGGGTAGAAGATCTAGAAAAAGTAATGAAAAACCTCGAGCAATTAATAGATAAGGAAAAGAAAAGTCATCGAGTATCTAAAGAAACATTAGAAGTCCTTCGGAGAGAATGGCTAAATAAATTGGTGAAGCGTCCAAAGGAAATAGAACAAGACCAATTGGACTATGCTGCGGCATTAGGAATAACATTAAAAGGTCCTTCGTATCAAATGATTTTGCTTCAAATGGGGGAAGAGGGATATGGGGATAATTGGATCAAAGGCTTGGAAGATTTGACGTTACAAGAACTTCCGAAAGAATGGTCGCCTGTAATATGGATGCATAAAGAGACAGAGTTGGCCATCATATTAAATGTGTCCGCTTCAAATGAGTATAGGGTGGAAAACGATTTCACGCGTATTCACGAGCTTTTTAATCATCAATTTGGCGGTGTTCTAACGGTAGGTGTCGGGTCTTTGTATGACTCCATTTTTAAGCTAGCTGCTTCTTTTCGCGAAGCCATGTTTGCGCTTGGTCAGAAGGATCGTCAAATGAGTGGTAAAAACACAATATTAAAAGTGCCTGATGGAGAATTAGTCTCAGACAATCATCTACTGGCTATTGAGAATACCCTTGAGGATGCGATTATAAAGCAAGTTAAAGACATCAACAGAAACAAATTAAATTTCATATTAAATCGCGAATTTAATCGATGTTTACAAAAAAGTATCTCGTTAGATCATATCAATAATTGGGCCATTAAAATACTTGTTCGCACATATTTAGAGTTGCAAATCTCATATGAAATTCCAGATGTTGTAATGGATCAGTTAAGGAATGCGAATTCTGTTATACACATCCAACATATACTTTCGCAGGAGCTCGAGAGTGTCATGGATCGGATAGACAAGTTGAAAAATTCGAATATGCATCACGTAGTCAATCAATGTATTCAGTATATTCATGATCATTATAAGGAAGAAATTACGTTAGATATATTGGCTAAATACGTATTTGTATCTTCAACTTATTTAAGTAAGGTATTTAAAAAGCACACAGGAAAAACGTTTGTCAAATGGTTAAATGAGTACAGAATTAACAAGGCAAAAGAATATATAAGTTTGCAGCCAGCAAGACCTATTTATGCGATTTCCGAAGAGGTTGGTTATAAAGATTACAAATATTTTATTCGCGTTTTCAAGAAAGAGACAGGGTTTACACCAAAGGAATATAAAAATAATCACCATTAACACCTATTAGACTTTTTGTTTAATGGGTGTTTTTTGTATAAGCAGATAGTAATTAAACAAGAATAGAGAACAAAGGATAAAAATGTCCAATCTTTCATAGCACCTGGATTAGTATAATCAACATATCAATTTTGAAGGAGGAATTTAAAATGAAAGCGGATTTATTAAAGCGTTTTCCTATCATGCTTGGTTTGTTTATTCTTTCATCTCTTTTATTGGCAGCATGCTCAGGGGGAGAAGGTGAAGCAGGTGAAAATGCCGATGGCAATACAACGATTACAATGATGCACTATTATAACAAAGAGTTAGGCGAACCTGCACCGATGGCCCAACTTGAAAAGATCGAAGAATTTGAAGAGCAAAATTCAGATGTGATCATTGAGCAGGAAGTGCAGTCACATGATAATTATGAAACAAAAGTAAAGACGTTGGCTGCTGGAAATGAACTTCCAGACGTATTTTTAATCAAGGGTTCAATGACTCAACAATTTGCTGATAACGGTCAAGCATTATTGCTTAATGATTTCTTAGCGGAAAAAGAAGGTTGGGAAGAGCAATTTATAGATGGAGCTTTTACACCTTTCCAAGTTGAAGATGAGATTTATGCAATGCCGATTTCCGGTGGTAGTTCCCATTTAATTTATTATAATAAGGCATTATTTGAAGAGGCAGGAATATCTGAATTCCCTAGCACATGGGACGAATTTCTAGGTGCGATTGACCGCTTGAATGAATCAGGTGTTACGCCAATTGCTCTAGGTAACAAAGGGAAATGGGTATTAAATTCGAGCTATTTAAGCACATTGGCAAATCGTTATACAGGGTCAGAATGGTTCGATAACATTCTTGCCAAAAATGGTGAGGCTAGCTTTACTGATCAGGAATTTGTGGATGCGCTTTCTGCAATAGATCAGTTAGCTAACAACAATGCTTTCAATAGTAATATGAATAGCATCGATAATAGTGAACAACAAGCGATGTATATGAATGAACAAGCGGCTATGTTTATTGAAGGTGGCTGGGCTGCTGGTTCTATTGCAAATAACGCGCCAGAAGCTGTTTTGAATAACACAGAGGTAGCGATTTTCCCAGAAATTGAAGGTGCTCAAGGAGAGCAAAATACTGTATCTGGCGGTGGCGGATGGGCGTACGCCATTAATCCTAATGTATCAGAAGAGAAGTTGGAAAAAATCAAAGAGTTTATTTATCATCTCACCAATCAAGAAGCTGGTAGATTAATTTTAGAAAAGGGTCAAATGCCAGCCGTTGTCGTTCCGGATAGTGATGAAATGGAATTACCAGTTCTAACAAGAAAATTATTAACACTTTTTGAGGAAAGTAAATTTGTACCTATTTACGATACAGTATTAGATCCTGCCTTAATCGAAGTGATGAATAGCAACATGCAAAATATGACGATTGATCAGGTGACGCCACAAGAAGCCGCCGAAAATATTCAAGCCGAATATAGCAAGTAATGCTAAGAAATCTAACAGTTTGAAGGGGATATAATGAGGGCAAAAAGTGCTGTAAGACCGAGTAATAAAAAGATTTATTTATATTTATTACCTGGTTTAGCTATATATACTTTCGTCGTATTAATACCGTTATTTATGGCGTTAAGATATAGTTTCTATAAATGGTCTGGAGGTCCAAATTTACAATTTATTGGACTGGATAATTTTGTGACATTAATGCAAGATAAAGTATTTTGGATCTCTTTTTCAAATAACTTGTATATTATTGTCATGAGTATTATTGGACAAATCGGTATAGCTTTCTTAATCAGTGTTTTGTTAACGCGCTCATGGGTGAAATGGAGACAATTTCATCGAACAGTTATCTTTATACCAAACGTATTAGCAGCCGTCATCATCGGTTTCTTATGGTCGATGGTTTATAACCAAGATTATGGTTTGTTAAATTATCTCCTGAAAACAGTTGGTCTTGAGTCATGGATTTCTCCATGGCTCGATGATCCTAATATTGTGATGGCCTCTGTTACGGTTCCAATTGTATGGCAATTCATTGGGTTCTACTTGATTATCTTTATGTCCGCTATGCAAAATATTTCCGAAGAGTTATATGAAGCAGCTAAAATTGATGGTGCTTCTGGTTGGAAGCAAACATGGTATATTACTTTGCCGATGCTGAAAGGAACAATTAAGGTCGCCATCATGCTGTGTATTGCTGGGAATATGAAGATATTTGATCACATTTATGTAATGACAGGGGGCGGACCAGGATACAGCTCCACTGTTATGTCGCAATATGCATATGATGTGTCCTTTGATCGATTTGAGCTTGGTTATGGAAGTGCGGTTTCAATTGGTATGCTCATCTTGAGTTTAATATTGATCCTCATTAGTCAATTAATAGGAAGGAGAGAAAATTAATGAGCGTCTTTTCGTCATTGGGGAAAGCGTTTGTCAACGGACTGTTGTTAATTTTTTCGCTATCGGCGATCTTTCCTATTGTTTGGATGATTTATTCGTCTTTTAAAACACAGCAAGAGTTTACATTGAATATTTTAGCCCTGCCGGAGAAATGGAATTTTTCTAATTATGTTGAGGCATTCAAAGTTGGCAATCTGCATCAATATTTCTTTAATAGTGTGTATAATAGCGTGATTTCGGTTGTGCTCATTATATTATTAGGTTTTGTGATTGCTTATATGATCGCGAGGTTCGACTTTCCAGGGAAACGAACAATTTATATTCTATTTCTGTTCGGTATGCTGATTCCAATTCACGGCTTGCTCGTTCCGGTTTTTATAGAGTTTCGTAATTTAGGGCTACTAAACCAGCCGATTACATTAATCATGCCATATGTGGCATTTGGCTTACCAATAGTCATCTTTTTATTCGAATCATATATCAAACAAATCCCACGTGAAATTGATGAGGCTGCGATTATGGATGGCTGTAATACGTTTCAAATTATTTTTCGTGTGGTGTTTCCAGTTGCTACCCCTGTTATTTCGACAGCGATCATACTGAGCTTCTTAACGGCTTGGAATGAATTTCCTTTTGCGTTAGTGCTCATCCAAAATGCTGAATTACGTACTTTACCAGTAGGGCTAACGAACTTTAATGGTCAGTATACGGTTAATTATCCACAAATGATGGCAGCTATGTCTGTAACGGTTTTACCAGTCTTAGTTATTTACTTAGCTTTTTATAAGAAAATCATTCAAGGAATGACCGCAGGAGCGGTTAAAGGATAGACAAAGGTTTATTGATCGTTTCTTCTGTAACGCAGTAAAAGGTCGTTGGAGAAGAAGTTAATCAAGTGAAAAACTGATGTGGGTAACACGTGTTAGATTGAGCCAGATTGATTTTATAATAAGTGTGGCGCTAAATGCGGGCTGGACATCACATAAAATAACCGTAAATCTAATGAGAATGGATTTACGGTTATTTGTGTGCAACCATTGATTTTTACTTTTGCGTTCGTTCAAGGATATAATGGTGATTTATGACCTGTATTATTTGAGAACGAAGAAAAAGAAGTAGTGAGTAGCGTGCAGACAAAGCCTAGAATGCCTTTGTCTGCAGCGCTGAAAGCTGTGCTTGTTAATATAACAGTTGTTCAAAATCTTCATCTGATAATTCACTTAACCATTGGTCAGAAGAGAGCAGTTCATCTTGTAGGCGTTTTTTACGCTCGATCACTTCATTAATCCGTTCTTCGAGTGTCCCTTGAACGAGTAACCGATGCACGTGTACGTCATTTGTTTGTCCAATGCGATGGGCACGATCTGTGGCCTGGCTCTCAACAGCAGGATTCCACCAGCGATCGTAATGAATAACGTGGCTCGCTCTCGTTAAGTTCAACCCTGTCCCGCCTGCTCTAAGCGATAAAATCATTGCGGGGCATTCGCCTTTTTGGAAGGACTGAATCATTTTTGCTCTTTGGTGAGCGGGAACAGACCCAGAGAGAAATGGGACATGCTTTTGCCAATGCTCAAGCAGCATTTGTTGAAGCAGCTCTCCCATTGATTTAAATTGTGTGAAAATGATTGTCGACTGACCAGCTGCGTAAATATCCGCGAGTAACTTTCGTGCTTCATCCATTTTTAATGAAAGTCCCTCATCTAATCGTTTATATGACGGTTGCACAAGTCCAGGATGGTCACAAATTTGTTTTAGCTTTGTAATCATCGCTAAAATGACGCCTCTACGTCGAATGCCAGACTCTTGCCTAACGGTTTGCAGTGCATAATCCGCCCACTGTTGATACAAGGTCGCTTGAATGGGCGAGAGTTTGCACATGACTGTATTTTCGTGTTTACCAGGCAATGATAGCTCAGGAAGCTCCGCCTTCGTGCGCCTGAGCAAGAAAGGGGAGATGAGCGCCTTTAATGTTTGCAGGCGCTCGAGGTCGTCATTTTTTTCATAAGGAAGGACGAAGCGCTCATGAAACTGTACGCGTGACCCTAAATAACCTGGGTTGACTAAGTCCATCAGAGCCCACATTTCCCGCAGACGATTTTCAACAGGGGTGCCAGTCAAAGCAACCTTCTGCTGACTTTGTAATGCTTTTACTGCCCTTGACTGGCGGGTTTGGGCATTTTTAATATGCTGTGCCTCATCGACGCAGACGATCTCCCACTGAATGTCTTTCAGCCAGTGATAATCTTGGACGACAACACCGTATGTCGTAATTATGACTTGGTGCGATAAAATCTCCGTGGTCGCATGCTCGTCTTTCAGTCGGTGCTGTCCGTGATGGGTATAAATCGATAAAAAGGGTACAAATTTATCCAACTCCGACACCCAATGGCTGAGGAGCGACGTAGGTACGACGAGTAGAAAAGGTGCCTTTGTAGTGCTTTGTTTAGCAATATACGCTAGAAATGCGGATATTTGTACCGTTTTTCCGAGGCCCATATCATCAGCTAGGCAGCCGCCAAGCCCCCACGACTTCAGCTGCACGAGCCAATCGACTCCTTCTTTTTGATACGGACGAAGCTTGCCTTGAAATTCATCAGGAATCGTCACTTCAGGAGATGAACGATGACGCAGCTGATGGATGAGAGAACGATACTTTTCCGGCGTGCTTGGATCAAGCATAATATCTAATTCTTCTTCTCCGTCTGTCTGATCTGACGTGTACACCTTGCCAGCGACCAAATCCGCTAGCGATAGCCCTTTAGATTGCAAGAATGTGAGTCGTCTTTGAATTGCTTGCAAATCTGTAGGGTCCATTAACAGCCATTCGTCCCCCCATTTGAACAACCGGTGCCCTTCCTCCAAAAGCTGGCGGAATGCTTCTTCATCCATTGCCCCCTCTTCAACAGACAGCGTCCAGTCGAAATGAAAATACGAGTCAGCTTTGACGGTATCTTCTTGTACGTACGGAGATACTTGAATACCGAATTGCGGAGGGCGTGCCCCGCGCCAATCAGAGGGAAAAAATACAGGAATATCAGCAGAAAGCAATTGTGGGCTCGTGAATGTCAGGAACTCGACGGCTTCTTTTTCATCAAGCTCAAGTGTCTCAAACGACCTCGGTAGGTGAAGATGGTCAGGCAGTTCTCGGAGAGCGAGCTTTAAATACGTCGCATGCCACCAGCTCTGCCAAGACGCTGGGACGTCCTCGATCGAAGCGTTTAAAGGGGTGATCATGTTTTGCGTTTTTTTATCGCATGCCACCACCTCTAACCGCCAAGACAATTTTGCATCGGGTTCATATAAGCGGACGCCAAGCTGAAAAGGCATCATTTGGTTTGAAGTCTGTTCGTTTTGCACAGGTGAGAATGTGTTCCGCTTGTTTTGTAAGCGAATCACGGCATCATACCAAGCCCAATGAGAAGGGGTTACTTTTGCAGATTCAAGGTTTTCTCCTTGCAAAAGAGCCTGAATGACCTTTGCATCATGCTCTAGGCGGTCGTATGCATCAGTTTTTTGGATGTTAAGTGTAGACGGCTTGTCACGTGTTTGGAGAAAATCAATCGCTGTCGATGGGTCTAAAGAAATGCTCCGACCATCGTGTGATATTGTAGTGGCTGCGCCGTAAAATGAACCGGGATGCTTGGAAAAAAGCAACGAATGCCATGTATATGAAAACGTTTTGGATTCAGGCTGAGAGCACTGAAGAATGAGACGGTGCTGTGAGTCCAGTTGAGCATCTAGACACACGGTCAGTAATTTCATGAAGACCATCACTCCGAAAATAGATTAAAGCAGGAGCCGTACTACTACGCCACCGGCCATAACGATGAAGACAAAAGAAACGATTGGTGTGATCACACGGTCGTGTGCTGGCATTTTGACTTCAGCAGGCCATGGAAACAATTGCAGAAAACTTTGGGAAAAGAAGTAAGACCAAAGAGAGTGAATGTACTGGGCGACAATTAAAGTCACTGCAATGGTAAGGACAATAGCAATCCACATAGGTGAGATCAATGTGCCAATGAAGCCTAGACCTAAAATGACAAGTACAGGAAGAATGAGATGGATATGCCGCAACAGCCACCGTGTAAATACGATGAAAAGCAGACCATGTGGCGTATTCGCCCTCATATTGTGTAACGGGATGCGGCTTAAAACTTTGCTTGGTTTCGGTGGACGTAAGGATTCGCTAAAGGCATTTTTTGCTCCCCAGAAAATCAACCGAACAAAGCGCGTAGCAAGCCGATTTTCTATATCTAGCCAATGGTTATATCCTAACTTTTCCACAGTCACTGTAAGGTCCCTCCTGCTTATGATGATTCCAACCAAAAGCACAATCGCGGTAGCAACCCAAATCCACCCTGTAAACAGTAACAATAGAAGTGGAACAAAAAAGATGAGACCGATCCAACGCCATGTTCGCGTTTGGCCGCTCCAAGCCATCCGATATACTTTAAAGGAAAGCAAAAAAGAAAGCAAGAAGGCGAGGTTCGGTAAAGGCTGAAAGTGCCACAATGGGAGCAAAATGAACCATATGGCTAAAAGACGCACGAACTCAAAGTATACCATACGTCGTGTCCCGATATCTAAAAGCTGTTGAAGAATGCCTTGCTGTCTGGCGATGAATAAGGCATCAGCATCGGCAAAATATGATCGAAAGCTCGTCGGCCACGCGAGCAAGGCGAAAAGAAGCGCAAATACCCATAAGGGAAGATTGGTCAAGGCTGCTGGCGGTGAAATATACATGTTCACCCAGCCAAAGCTCATGGCAACTATCGCTGGAATAATGAGATAAAGCGCAATCACCCAGTCCACCATCGATCGAATCAATGTTTTTTGCTCTTTTCTCCAGACCGATCGTCTCTTTATATAAAGGTCACGAGCGAGCATTCGGATCGCCTCCTTGATGTAGTTGACGGAAACAATCCATTAATGCGCCGTTGTGGAGACCAGTTGCAGTTTGAATGTCAGTAAGTGTTCCTGAAGCCAGCATACGTTTATGACCAAGGATTATAAAACGTTCACAGTACTTTTCTGCTATATCAATTAAATGTGTACACATGAGCACGCTTTTCCCTTCCGTTACTTCGTTGGCAAGGAGGTGGAGAAGGTGATCGTTGGCAATCGGATCTAGTCCCATAAATGGCTCATCGACGATATATAAATGCGGTGTTGGAAGCTTAGCGAGAATAATCATCAACTTTTGCTGCATCCCTTTTGAAAATTCAGTCGGATAACGATGCATCGCTGCCTCCATTTCAAAAAGCTTGATGAGTCGCTCGGCTTCTTGTTGCCAATCTTCCAACTGATAAGCCGCTGCACAAAGCTCAAGGTGCTCATAAAAGGTCAGCGCATGATAAATGATCGGGCGCTCTGGAATGTACCCAATCCGCAATCCTTCTTTTGTTGTTAACGTTCCCTGAGAACCATCGTGGAGTGACAACAGACGCTTAATCGTCGTCGATTTCCCGGCGCCATTGCTTCCGAGCAGCCCTATCCATTGTCCTTCTTCAATCGTAAACTGAACATCATAGATGATCGGATCATTTTCCTTATAATAGATGCGTTCAAAATCTGCTTTTAACAGCATGATCAACCGTCCTTTTTATGTGTAGCGTACAAACTACAATGATCTACGTGTAATGGGATTCCAAGGTTTCAAACAGACAAGCATTCATGCTTGAACAACTTGTAAACGCGAGAGTAAAAAGTATGTAATTCCACGCTCATGACATAAGAATAAGATGAAATGCTTGTCGGATCGCATAGCTAAAGTGACGAATCCATGCGTCTATGATAGCACATCAAGCAGTGTAGCCTTGTTTGTGCATCTTCTGTTCCTCATTTACATGATGCGTTATAATGGAGAATGGAGGGAATTAGACTATGAAATCACTTATTTTAGCGGAAAAGCCGAGTGTGGCAAAAGAGATTGCCCGTGTGCTTGGCTGTCAGCAAAAGAATAAAAATTATATCGAAGGCTCGAACTACGTTGTCACGTGGGCACTCGGTCATTTGGTTGAGTTAAAAACCCCTGAAGATTATGATAAACGATACCAGACGTGGCGTATGGACGATTTGCCGATTATGCCAAAAGAAATGAAGAAAAAAATTATCCCTGGCTCTAAAGCGCAGTTTTTTGCCATTAAAAAGTTAGCCGAACGGAAGGATTTAAAAGAACTCATCATCGCCACTGATGCGGGGCGCGAAGGGGAGCTTGTTGCCCGCTGGATTATGGAAATGGTTCACTGGAAAAAGCCTTTTAAGCGGCTGTGGATTTCTTCGCAAACCGACCAAGCGATTAAGCAAGGCTTTAAACAGTTAAAAAATGGTCGCGATTTTGATCGTCTTTATCAATCGGCTGTGTGCCGTTCTGAGGCAGATTGGCTCGTTGGCTTGAATATTTCGCGAGCGCTGACGACGAAATATGATGAGCCGCTGTCCGCTGGACGTGTGCAAACGCCGACGTTGGCGTCTGTGTATGAGCGCGACAAAGCCATTCAAGCGTTTAAGCCAAAAGAGTATTGGACAGTTTCGGCAACAATAGGGCAAGTCGATGCGCAATGGGATAGCGAGAAAGGACCGCGCTTGTTTGATAAAGCGCAAGCTGAAGCGATTCAAACTGAGGTGACGAATCAAGAAGGAAAGGTCATTTCCGTCCGTAAAAAGACGGTTTCCGATCAGCCGCCATTGCCTTATGATTTAACTGAGCTGCAGCGTGATGCGAATCAACGGTTTAATTATTCAGCTAAGAAAACGTTAAATGTGCTGCAGACGCTCTATGAACGTTATAAAGTCGTCACGTATCCCCGAACAGATTCTAAATACTTGTCCTCTGATCTCGTTCCGACGTTAGCCGGCAAGCTGAAAGCAATCGAAGGCCATTACAAAGACGAGGTGCGCCCAGTACGCGCAAAGCCGAACGTTTCTAAACGGGCTGTGAACGACAGCAAGGTTACCGATCACCACGCGATCATCGTAACAGAAGAACGCGCCAATCTAGCAGCGATGCAACAAGATGAACGAAACATTTATGACCTCGTCGCACGTCGCTTCATCGCCTTATTTCACGGACCAGCCAAGGCGGAAACAGTGAAGGCGACCTTAAAGGTTGGGAAGCACACGTTTCAAGCATCCGGCCGGAAAGAAATTGATGCAGGCTATAAACAAGTGTTCGGCAAAGGTAATGACGAGGAAGAAAACCCCGCCGTCGCGAAGCTGTCGGAAGGACAGACCCTCGCTGTGACGCACGTGCGTTTAAAATCGTGCTTGACTGAGGCACCGAAAAAGTTTAGTGAGGCTGACTTGTTAGCGACAATGGACAAATACGGATTAGGCACGCCAGCGACTCGCGCCGACATTATCGAAAAATTAATTAAAAGTGACTCGATGGAGTTAACGAATCATCGGTTAACCGTCACTAAAAAAGGAAAGCAATTGCTCGATCTCGTCGATGATGAATTAACGTCGCCAGAGCTCACAGCTTCGTGGGAAAAGGAGCTTGAGGCAATCGCCAGGGGCAAAGGGAACGCTACAGCGTTTATGGCTAATATTCGCGAGAAAACAAAAACGCTTGTCACAAATGTTCGCAACAGCGACAAAACGTATGTTGCCCACAACCTAACAGGATCAAAATGTCCTGAATGTGGATCGCTCTTAAAAGAGAGAAACGGACGGAATGGCAAGATGCTCGTCTGTTCCAGCCGTGAATGCTCGTATCGAAGACAGAAAGATCCAATGCTGTCCAACCGCCGTTGCCCACAATGTAAAAAGAAAATGGAGATGCATAACGGAAAAGCCGGGCGCTATTTTCAATGCAAACGTTGCAATGTCGTCGAAAAGGCAGAGGATAAAAAGAAAAAAGTGAATAAGCGCGAAGAAAAAAAGCTATTGAATCAATATAAAAAAGAAGAGCCTCTTGGAAACAGCCTTGCTGACGCATTAAAGCAGGCAATGAAAGATAAAGAGTAATTAAGAGAAGGCAGTCTTGGCTCAAGTCAAGGCTGCTTCTCAACGAAGGAGTGCGAAACATTTGAATATTTGGGAAGGAAAGAAAGTCCGTTTACGATCGATGGAGCCTGAGGATTGGCAGGTTTTTCATGAGAACGACCGAGATTCCGAAGCGGCACGCGCGGCCCATATGATTTATTTTCCTAGGTCAGCAGCTGGAACGAAGGCGTGGTCGGAACAACAGGCCACACAAGATGCAGAGGGAGACAATAAGATGCTCGTGATCGAAACGGTCGAGGGTGTCGTGGTCGGAAACATTAATTCCCATTCGTGCGATCCGAGGCAAGGTGTGATGAAATACGGCCTTGGCGTGTTTGCCGAGCATAGACAACAAGGCTACGCGAGCGAAGCGATTCGGCTATTATTACGGTACTATTTTGAAGAGTTGCGCTATGAGAAATGCGTTGCCCACGTTTACGCCTTTAATACAGCCTCTTGTCTTTTGCATGAGCGCCTCGGTTTTACGAAGGAAGGCGTGCTGCGTAGCATGATTTACACAGAAGGAAAGCGATATGATGAATATATTTACGGAATGCTACGAGAGGAATTTCAAGGGGATTTTGCATAATCCCCTTTTTTCACTGATTTTCATCAAGAATCATGGTAAAATTTGAAAGCGCTTGCAGTAAATGAGAGCTTTTTCAAACGCAATCGATTGATTTTTGGAATGTAAGATCAGTAGCAGCTTGCTTTTAGTGAAGGGAGTTTGTGGAGATGGCATTAAAAAACGTTAAGGACCCTTTATTTTATAAATATCTTCTATCATACATTTTCGTTTTAGGCTTGCCAATCATTATTATTTGGTTCACGTTATTTTCAGATACCCTTCATAAGATAGAGGATTTAGGTGCCGAAGCGAACCGAAAGATGATTTCACAGCTTTCGGAAAGGATTGATACAGAGTTTAGCGACATGATGAAAATATCAAGTAAACTGTCCTACTTCACCGGGTTATATCGTGCGTCTCCTGTTGAGTCAACGCGGAGTCTTGAAAATCGCAGTTTGTTAAATTCGGTCATTAATTCTGAATTTATCGATGAGTTAATTATATATAACTTCAATAAAGAAACGCTGATATCAGACAAAACGTCATACCATATGGAGATATTTGCGAGCACTTATGATTTTTCGCAATGGACAGCTGGTGATGTGTTTGCTGAAATGCAACAGGTGACAAAACCGCAACTATCTGTTGTCCACAAGGTAGATCCAAGTGGAGAAAAAGTAAAGCAATTCGTCTACTTTGTTCCAATTCCCATTAATGCAGTGTATCCACAAGGTATCGCAATGTTCATGATTCAAGAAAGCGCCATCACGCAATTACTGCAAACGACGACAAACCAACAAGGGAATGCATTTATGACAAATGCGTCAGGGAAAGTTTTGACTTCATTAAATCCAGTGGACGCTTTATCTACATACGCTTTTGACCAGCTAAGCTCTTTAGAGAACAAAACAGAGGCGCAGTTCAAGTATAACGATATTAACTATCAAGCATTTTTGGAAACATCTTCGTTTAATGGCTATCATTATGTAACCATTATCCCTCAAGAAGAACTGATGAAGGATGTTCATCAAATTAGAGATCGGGGAGTGATCGTACTCATCCTCATCCTGGTCATCGGGTCAATCATCATCTTTATGTTAATGAAAATGAATTTTATTCCATTAAAAGAACTAATTAAGTATGCTGAATCAAAGTGGGGGTATGTGCAGGCCAATTCGTCGAAAGGCATTGGGAAGATACATGATGCTTTGCAACGGGCGGACCAATTGGGAACTGAGATGAAGGAAAAATTAGAGAAAACAAAACCAGCATTAAGGCAGCAAATGCTAGGTGATCTCTTAAGAGGCATGTTTGATGATGTTGATACTTTTAATGAAGCGGGAAAAGAGATTGACATCCGGCTAGACTGTCATCCGGTTGAGGTGGCTGTCATTGCACTTCCCGATGTCCTAGAAAGTAAGTCATCCATCTTATCCAAGCTTGAAAGCGCCGGTCGTTCTTTGCCGATACAATCTATTTATGTAGTCAGCTTGATTGAACAAAGTCGCCTAGCGGTCATTATGCAGACTGGGGACAAGGTAAAGATCAACAAGCACTTTTGGACACAGTTTCATGAGGGGATTGTGGAACAGCTTGGTGTTGTTCCGACCATCGGTGTAGGAAGATCAAGCAGCGAGTTGAAGCAAGTACCAATGTCATATTTAGAAGCATCGTCTGCCCTGAATGAAGCAAGTAGGTCTGGCCAAGAGGCGGAACAAGTGATGATGTTTGAAAGCATGTCATCATTAGAAGATGAACAGCCTCAAGACCATCTTCACCTTGATGTAGACGAGCTAAGGCAGCTTTTGCTCACGGGAAAGATTTCCGAAGCAAGGGCATTCGTATCTGAGTATATCAACTTAATTATGAACGAAGGCAGTACGTTGTTTAGAGCGACCTGTCAGTGCTTTGATGTGTTGAACACGGTAAGACGAACACTTTATGACATGCCAGGAATTAACCAACAGTTTGTAAAGTTCCCTGACATTATCTCCTTAGCGCAAATTGATACGATTAAAGAGCTCGGCAATGAAGTTTTTTTAGTCGTTGACGATACTTTAAAACAAATAGAGAGTGTGATCAGTGACGACCTTGAAGCGGATATGTTAAAAACGGTCACTCGATATTTGCAGGATCGGATGATGGACGCCAATTTTTCCATTCAAACAATGGCTGAAGAACTTTCATGGTCACCATCTCATTTGCGAAGAAAATTTAAAGATATGACAGGCATGACGATTTCCAATTACGTAAATGAATTAAGAATGAACAAGGCAAAAGAGCTACTCGTTGAAACAGATCAACCAGTTTATGAGATCGTCAAGAGAGTTGGCTATAATGATGTTTCAAGTTTTATACGAAAGTTTAAGCAAGAATCAAAGATGACACCAGGCGAATATCGAAAAGCAGAGCGGATGAGAAATATGTAAAAACATAAAAATAATGAATATGCGAAATTGATCAAAATGTGTGTAAGAGCGCGCATCGCCTGCTGATTTAGCCGGCAGAATCAATTTCGCATATTTGTGTTTCAATGGCAAATTGTCGCGATACCCTTTTATACATATGATTGAAGCACACAAACGACAGCGCTTTCATTTTGTTTGCGTGAGTGATTGAAAGGATCGTGATATGCCTTTTCAAACAGAGATAAGAATACGTGTAAAGATTGGCCAATTGAGTCAATCACGCTTCCGAAAGCACGAGTCAGCCGAATAGATACTTTCGTATGGCAGTCACAAGTTTAACTTGTCTTTTGGGAAGCCATCAAAAAATGAGGAGGGGGAGCATGTTTCCGAAAAAACGGATCTCCGCACAGGCAGATAAGGCTTACGTCGCTCCGGCGAGTTCATGGAATAAGAAGTTTATCAAGATTAAAGTGAACTGGCAGCTTTACGTGTTGCTTTTTCCGACGCTTGTCTATTTTATCTTATTTCAGTACGGTCCGATGTACGGTTTGCAAATTGCGTTTAAGGACTTTTCACCGATGAAAGGCATTTGGGGGAGTGAATGGGTTGGGATCACCCACTTTGAATCCTTTCTTGCTTCACCGCAGTTTTATGATATTTTAAAAAATACATTACTACTCTCGGCATACGAGTTAATTTTGTTTCCAATCCCTGTCATTTTAGCATTGTTAATGAACCAGCTAAGATATCACCGGTTTAAACGATTTGCTCAGACGGTCACGTACGCGCCTCATTTTATTTCTGTTGTTGTCTTAATCGGAATGCTGTATTTATTTTTAGGTGTACGAACTGGGCTAGTGAATATTGGTTTAGAAGCGATCGGATTAGAAGCGATCAACTTCCTAGCGTCACCGGAATGGTTTAAGCATCTGTTCGTCTGGTCTGGCGTCTGGCAAAATGCTGGTTGGGGAACGATTATTTATTTAGCGGCGTTAGCTTCTGTAAGCCCGGAGTTGCATGAGGCGGCTGTTATGGATGGAGCAAGTAAATTCCAACGCATTATCCACATAGATTTGCCGAGTATTATGCCGACGATCGTCATTTTATTACTTTTAAACATGGGGAATTTTATGGCTGTCGGCTTTGAAAAAGCTTACTTAATGCAAAATTCATTAAACGTCGAGTCATCAGAGATCATCCAAACATTTGTTTACAAACGAGGTATTCTGAATACTCAGTATAGTTACTCAGCGGCGGTTGGATTGTTTAATAATGTCATTAATTTTATTATTTTGTTATCAATGAACCGTTTAGCGAAGATGATGAAACAGAATTCTCTATGGTAAGGAGGAACATACGATGAATGAAACTTGGAGAAGAAGCAGGGCTGATCGTCTCTTTGACATGGCAAATATAGTGTTCTTCTGTATCCTGCTTTTGGTTATCCTATATCCCTTATATTTTATCATCATCGCATCCATTAGTGATCCTGATGCTGTAAATCAAGGGCTCACCTTTCTATTGCCGAAGGATATCACTTTTGAAGGGTATAAAAGCATTTTTCAAGATGCGCGAATATGGCAAGGTTTTATGAATTCTTTTGTCTATATGATTGTTGGGACCATCATTAAGTTGTCTTTAACGATCACTGCTGGGTATGCGCTTTCAAGGCATGACCTCATTGGGCGAAACTTCTTTATGATGATGATCGTTTTTACGATGTTCTTCCAAGGAGGGCTGATCCCAACCTATTTACTTGTTCAAGGGCTAGGAATTGATAACAGCCTTTGGGCGATGGTTTTGCCTGGGGCGGTTAATGTCTTTCAGTTGATCATTGCCCGGACCTTCTTTCAATTTTCAATTCCCGAGGAACTGCGTGAAGCCTCATTTATTGACGGGTGTAGCAATTGGAAATTTTTCTTCAAAATTGTTATTCCGCTATCGATGCCCATTATTGCGGTCGTTGGATTGTTTAGTGCTGTAGGTGAATGGAATGCTTATTTTCCTGCACTCGTCTATTTGCGTGATGAGGCGTTGCATCCATTGCAGTTGATTTTAAGATCGATTCTTATTCAGAGTGAAGCGCAGAGTGCGATGCTCGATGATTCACTGGATGCACAGCTCTATTTAAAAGCAGCTGAACAAATCAAATATGGCGTCATTATCGTCGCCAGCCTACCCATGCTCATTCTTTACCCGTTTGTCCAAAAGTATTTTGTCCACGGTGTTATGATCGGTTCTGTCAAAGGTTAAGTGACGAGGCAGAGTCGGTGATAAGATAAATCATGAAAAAGAAGAGGAGGATGCGGTGTGTCCCGACGTATGTTGCTGAAGTTTGCGACGGTATTCGGTTTAAGTGCAATACTGTTGCTCGGAGGGTGCGGTGGTCAAAATGCCAATCAAGATGCTGAAAATGCGGAACCGAAAGAGGTTAACTTTCCTTTAGAAGAGCCGGTGACCTTATCCATGTATGCTGTGAAAAATCCGTTTCAAAAGAAGGAGTACAATGACCTTGAGTTTTTTAAACAGCTAGAGGAACAATCGAATGTGCAAATTGATTGGACTTTGACGACGAGCCAAAACAATCGAGAGAAGGTCAACCTAGCGATTGCGAGTAATGATCTTCCTGACGCCTTTTACGGCTCAAGTACGCTAAATAACATTGAACAGCAAGCGGCCGACGGCGTCATTATCCCTTTGGAGGATTTAATAGAAGAATATGCTCCGAACATCCAAAAGGTTTTTGAAAAACGACCTGATTTAAAGAATGTGGTCACTGACCCTGACGGACATATTTACAGCTTGCCAAATGCGATATTTCATACTGACAACAACATGATTCCAGCAGCGATGTACATTAACAAAAAATGGTTAGATGAATTAAATTTAGAAATGCCAACGACGACAGATGAGTTTTACGAAGTGTTAAAAGCGTTTCGCGATAACGATCCGAATGGGAACGGTGAGGCTGATGAAATTCCATTAAGCTTTCTCGATATGAAACACCATTTCTATAGTGCATTGCCGTTAGCGGGGGCGTTTGGTAAGAGCTATCCGCCTTGGTCCAATGTGTGGCACGTGGAGGACGGAGAAGTTTCGTATGCGCCGGCCCTTCCAGAGAACAGAGACTTTCTCATCTATTTAAACAAACTATATAAAGAAGGATTAATTGATCAAGAGATATTTACTCATAATGTGAGCGTGTATCAGTCGAAGCTCAAAAGTGAAACGCCGATTGTCGGAGCATTCTTTGGCTGGAGTGATTTTGCAACGCTAGGGAGTACGGATACCGAATATGTCGAGCTAATGCCGCTGGAAGGACCGAATGGCGATCGAGGTTGGCCAATTCAGGACAACAATTACAGCGTCTCTGCCTTTAGCATTACAAGTACGAACGAGCAGCCTGAAATTACGATGAAGTGGATCGACCAAGTCTATGATCCTCTCACTAGCTTTCAGTCTGATCTAGGTATGATTGGTACAGCATGGAAAGACGAAGGCGGACAGCTTAAACAAATTCCAATTCCTGAAGGCATGACGGATATGGATGTCCGCGTAAGCGAAGCTCCAGGACCTCAAGGTGTAGCTGTTGTCTTACCGGATGATGTCGATGCTGAAGAAACAGAAAATGTTAAAGTCAAAGCCGCGATCAATGAAAAATATAAACCATTTACGCCTGATGAGTGGTATCCGAAGTCATTTTTAACTTCAAAGGAAGATCAAGCTGTCATTGAGCAGTGGGGTATTGAAGTAGATAGCCCGAATGGCTTCCTGGAGCAGTCGATTGCCAACATCATTCTTGGTGATGACCCAGAAGGTGATTGGAATGAAATGGTTGAAGGGTTCGAGCGATTAAATTTGGAAGAACGTTTGCAAGTTGCCCAAAAATATTACGATCAAATTAGAAAATAACTCGAGAAAGACGGAACGCGGAATAGGCAATCCGAAGAGGTTTACTGCATATTATTCCGCGTTTTCACTCTAATCAAAGGGATTGCATCGAGACTGTCATAGCGCTATATGATCAAAAATAAGGGGTTGATCAATTCGTGATCAAGTATATGAGTCTCATCGTATTATTGGTTTCATCAGTTTTTCTCGGGACGAGTGGCTTTGCCTATGCAGAAAGTCTTGCGTCCAACAAGGCGACAGAGGATTTAGACGACCTGCTTGAAGACCTCCCCGAAGGAACCTCTGTATGGGGAGATGCATCGCCTTTAGATGAAGTAGAGCCAGTAAGTAATGACCGTTATACGATCAGACATGTAGATGTAACAGATCGTCCTTACTCGAAGGCACTGCAAATCGAGCTGCCAGCGCAAGCAAAGGGAATCTTTTCTGTCCCTGTCAAAATGCCCTTTCAATATGAGGTGGATGAGGGCGACGTCATGCTGCTTGCCTTTGACATGAGAACACTTCGGTCTGAGGATGAATCAAGTCTTGGCAGTGTGCAATCCCAAGTGCGGATAGATCCAGAAGAAATGCCTGCGGACATGGCGAAGCTCTACAGCGCTGATAGCGATTGGAAGACCTTTTTTATGCCTTTTGAAGCACTCCGCTCATCTAAAAATGACCAGGAGTCGTTAGCCAATTTGTTTTTTGGATTTAAAGCCCAGACTGTTGAAGTGGCTAATGTCAGATTACTCCATTATGGAGATCGTGTTGCGCTCGATGATTTGCCGGTAATGAAGACGACTTATCCCGGGATGGAAGAGGGGGCTTCTTGGCGCGAAGAAGCAGACGAGCGAATCGATGATATTCGCAAGGCGGACATCAAAGTGACTGTAAAAGATGAGAAGGGAAAGCCTCTTCGCCACGCAAACGTAGATATTGAGCAACAGCGTCATGCCTTTGGTTTTGGTGGATCTTTCACGGCCAGTAAAATTTATGGGCCCAGGGCAACTGTAACACCTTCAGAAAAGCAAGATTATTTAAATACGTTCAAAAGGACATTTAATAAAGCTGTTTTTCCAAACGAATTAAAGTGGAAGCACTATGACAATTTAGGTGTTGAATCCGTACCAATGGCACTAGATTGGCTCGATCGCAAGCAAATCCCTGTCCGTGGGCATGCGTTAATTTGGGCGCACTGGAAGCGAGTGCCGGAAGAGCTGAAAGAGCAGTTAGAGGATGACCCTGAAAAGCTTCGCGAAGTGACAAACGACCATGTCACTGAATACGTCGACCGCTGGAGAGGACGGGTTCCTGAATGGGATGTGTTGAATGAGCCGTATTCCCAGCACGAATTTATGGATATTGCCGGTGAGGATATTATGATCGATTGGTTTGAAAGTGCAAGGGCGGCTGATCCTAACGCGAAGCTTTACGTCAATGATTATGCAATTCTAGCGGGCAGAGATTATGCACATCAAGATAGTTATTATGACACCATCGAATATCTGATCGACAATGGTGCACCGTTGGATGGGATTGGGATGCAAAGTCATTTTAAATCGATCACCGAGCCTGAGGAAATATTAAGACGACTTGATCGTTTTGCAACCTTTGGTAAAGACATTCAAATGACCGAGTTTACGATCCAAGAAAATGATCCAGTGGCAAAAGAGCAATTTACCCGGGACTTTCTCACAACTGCATTTAGCCATCCTTCTGTAAATGGTGTTGTCACTTGGAGCTTTTGGGACAAATTTAACGATGACGGTTTATACACGAAGGACTGGACGTTAACGCCGAATGGCAAGGCATGGATGGATATGATCTATAACGAATGGTGGACAGACGAATCGGTGAAAAGTGATAAAGAAGGCTCAGTGGAGACACGCGGCTTTTTAGGAGATTATCACATGACAGTAACCTATAAAGGAATTGAAGAAAGGCTGAGCTTTAATTTAGCAGAAGATGGAGAGGAAATCGAGGTCATCATTGATCGGAAAAGCAGGAGCTAACACGTTTTTAGACGAAGTTGTATGAGAATTGCCACTTTTCCAGATCGTCTGCGTACAGGTGGCTAAACTTGTGAACCCCCTGTACGCTTTTCAAACATGAAAAAGTGAAAGAAAAAATCAACCGATCATGGAGGGTTAGAAATGAATCAGCAGCGACCAAATATCGTATTTATTATGAGTGACGACCATGCTGCCCACGCGATGAGCTGTTATGGAAGTAAGATTAATGAAACGCCGAATATCGATCGCATTGCGAATGAAGGAATGCGCTTCGATAACTGTTTTTGTACCAATTCCATTTGTGCACCAAGCCGAGCGGCGATCTTAACAGGGAAATACAATCATGAATGTGGGGTAAGAACGCTTGATGAGCCTTTTGATGCAAGACAGCAATCACTGCCAAAGATTTTTCAAGAAAATGGATATCAGACTGCAATGATTGGCAAATGGCATTTAGGCCATGGAGGCATTAGTGACCCACAAGGCTTCGACTATTGGAATGTTTTTGTTAATCAAGGTTTCTATCATCAGCCCAAAATGATTGAAATGGGTGAAGAAAAGGTATTTCAAGGCTATGCAACGGATCTCGTTACAGATTTTTCAATGGATTGGCTCGACAATCGGGATACAGACAAACCGTTTCTCCTTTTTTGTCATCATAAAGCCCCTCATCGCCCGTGGGAGCCAGATGAAAAGCATGCACATATGTATGAAGATGTACATATTCCGGAGCCTGAGACATTCAATGATGATTATGCCAATCGTTCTGAAGCGGCCAAAGCAGCCAAAATGAGAATGTCAGATTTACGGCCAAAAGATTTAAAAGAAGACATTCCCGAAGGCTTGACGCCAGAAGAAGAAAATTCGTGGCGATATCAGCGTTATATTAAAGATTATTTACGTTGTGTTGCCTCTGTAGATGACAATGTTGGCCGGCTACTTGACTATTTAGATGAGCAAGGACTTACAGACAGTACGATCATCGTATATACGTCAGATCAAGGCTTTTTCCTCGGAGATCACGGTTGGTTTGACAAGCGGTTTATGTATGAAGAGTCGCTGCGGATGCCATTTGTCATTCGCTATCCACAGGCAATTAAGGCGGGTAGCGTAAGTGAAGATATGATTTTAAATGTCGATTTTGCGCCAACATTTCTTACGTATGCTGGTATTGATGTGCCAGCGGATATGCAGGGGGTCAATTTTCAAACGTTACTAGAAGGGAAAACACCGGATCACTGGCGGGACTCGATGTATTATCGCTACTGGATGCATTGTGATCATGAGCATAACGTTCATTCCCATTACGGTATTCGTACCCATACCCACAAGCTGATTTATTATTATGGTGAAGCATATGGGCTAGCTGGATCACAAGATATTCCGACAGCACCGGAGTGGGAGCTATTTGACCTTGAAAACGATCCATATGAAATGAAAAATGTGTATGGCGAGCCCGAGTATGAAGAGACGTTTCAAAAATTAAAGGCTGAGTTAGAGCAATTGCAAAGAGAGCTTGGCGATGAGCCTGTTCATTCAATTGCAGGGGCATAACGGAAGAAAAAGGGGGCATTGTACAACGGTGTCCCCTGATTGTCAGAGCGAGTAAACAATAAAGGAGAAACCATCATGGCGAAAAAATTAAAGTTTGGAATTATTGGGGCGAGCCGGATTTTTGAAAAACAGCATTTGCAGCCTTTGATGAACCATCCAGAGGTTGACATCGTTGCTGTGTGTGATCCGAACCTAGAAAGAGCAGAGACATGCGCCAAGCTATGTCATGTAACTCAAGTCTATGATGATTATCAAGCGCTTTTAGCACGTGATGACATTGATGCTGTCGATATTTGTACACCGAATGCTTTTCATTCGACGATTTCCATTGACGCTTTACGTCAAGGAAAGCATGTGTTTTGTGAAAAGCCAGATGCGATCAGTCCCGAAAAAGCCTATGAAATGATGAAAGCCGCAGAAGAAAGCGGAAAAAAGCTAATGGTGATGCGAAACAACCGATTTGTTCCGAGCTTTCAATTCCTCAAAGAGTTTATAGACTCAGGAAAAATGGGTGAGGTTTACACCGGTCGTTGCGGCTGGGTTCGGCAACGAGGCATTCCAGGAAAAGGCGGCTGGTTTACGACGAAAGACATGTCTGGAGGCGGACCGTTGATTGACCTCGGTGTCCATATGATTGATTTAGCGGTTTGGTTGATGGGACACCCGACACCAGTGGCTGTGAGTGGGGCGACGTATACGAAATTTGCCGATGATTCCCATAAAAATGAGAGTGGTTTTGGTGAAGCGCAGCAAGGTGGCACGTTTGATGTGGAGGATTTGGCGACAGGGTTTATACGTTTTGCGAATAACGCGACGCTGCAAATCGAATTTAGCTGGGCTTCTAATGTGATAGAAGAAGGAAGTTTTGTAGAGCTTAGGGGGACGAAAGCAGGATTTTCTTGGAAAAAGGGCGAGCTGCAGCTGATTTCTGAAGACAATGGTGAGCTTGTACATACACAGCCAACATTTTCAGAACAGCAACATGTGAACGGCCATGAAGAAAATTTGCACCACTTTGTTGATTGTGTTCTCCATCACGCTGACCCAGTTTTTCAGCCGCAGGAAGGGGTCGACTTAATCAAAATTCTGGCAGCAATTTATCAATCTGCTGAGCTGAAAAGAGAGGTTCTTCTTACCGGAGAGGCTACGGTTGCGCATGTAGAGCAGTAAAGTAGAAAAAAGAGGTGGCGAGGTGGAGAAACCTAATATCATTTTAGTGATGACTGATCAGCATCGGGGAGATTTTATGGGTTGTATGGGGTCAACGATCGTAAAAACACCTCATATGGACCAGATGGCAGAAGAAGGTGTCCTGTTTACACGCAGCTACTGCAATTCCCCGTTATGTGTCCCGTCACGTATGTCAATGCTGACAGGACGCTATCCGCACGAAACAAACGTGTTTGACAATAACGACCATTTAGCGTCCGACATGCCGACGATGGCACACGCACTTTCATTAGGTGGCTATGACACTGTTTTATGCGGCAGAATGCATTTTGTCGGTCCTGACCAAAGGCATGGCTATGGAAAAAGGTTCGTCGGTGACATTACACCAAGCTATCCAGGCGGACCAATGACAGAATATGGCTCTTTAGAGGGGACAGCTGGTCAAGGTTTGCGGTCTATTCAACAGGCAGGCGCGGGTACGTCCCCAGTCATTCGTTATGATGAAGAAGTCACGACAGCGTGCGAGCATTTTTTAGAAAAGAACCGGGAAAGCAAGAAGCCATTTTTTCTGACGGTCGGTTATTACGGACCACATCATCCCTATGTTTGTCCGGAGCCTTATTTTTCCGAGGCGATGGCTCGGATCAAAGACGACGACTCAACTCTAATCCCAACAGAACATCGTCCGGCTCACCCGTGGTACGATCAATGGCTTAAAAGGCTGAAAGCGAATGAAATGACGGAGCAGCAATTGTTGAAAGCTCGGGCTGCCTACGCTGGGCTCGTCTCACTCATGGATGTTCACCTTGGCCGTGTGCTCAAAGCAGCTAAACAGACAGCGCGCGAAACGATCATCCTCTATACGAGTGATCATGGAGATATGGCTGGTGATCATGGGATGTTTTGGAAACGAAATCTTCTTGAAGGTGCGATCCACATCCCGATGATTTGGACGTCAATTCCCGGAACGACACATCAGACAACACGTATTGGGCAAGGGAGGCGTGTTGATGTACCTGTGAGTCTGCTAGACATTGCACCGACTTTCACAGCGCTTGGACATGCACCTCCTTTACCGCACGTGTCTGGAGATGATGTGAGTGAGCTAATAGGCGAAAAGGAGGTCGATCACAAGAAGTGGCTTAATCGTCCGCTGTTTTGTGAGCTTGCGACGCTGCAAGATTCAGCGAACCGTGCCGTTATTTGTGAGTACATGAAACTCATTACCTTTTATGGTCATCAAGACGCCCTCTTATTTGATTTAAAAAACGACCCTAATGAAAAACACGATCTCAGTAATGATCCGAGGTATGCAGACGTTAAAGAGGCATTGGCGGCACTCGGGAAAGAAGGTTGGCAACCTCGCCACATCATTGCACAAATGAGGAATAAACAATCTTCCCTTGCTTATATGAGGGCCTGGGGAAAGCAAGTCGGTATGGGGCGAATGGATTTATGGACAGATGAAGAGTTTTTAGAAACGAGAGGTGAATGAACAGGCATGGAACGACCAAATATCGTGTGGATTTCATTAGAAGACACGAGCCCGCGTTTTGGGTGCTATGGAGATGACGTCGCGCGCACACCACATATTGATCGGCTAGCCTCCGAGGGAACGGTGTTTACGCAAGCCTTTGCGACGGCAGGTGTTTGTGCCCCAAGTCGATCAGCCATTATTACAGGGATGTACCAAACTTCCATTGGGACACATCATATGAGGACGACGCATACAAATGTGGCGACGCCAGAATTACCGACGCCTTATGAAGCCGTCGTTCCTCACTATGTGAAGGCGTTTACCGAATACTTGCGAGCAGCAGGCTATTATTGTACAAACAATAAAAAAACCGATTATCAATTTCATGCGCCTTTTACGGCGTGGGATGAGCTTGGCGACCAGGCGCATTGGCGCAATCGAAAAGAAGGACAACCGTTCTTTTCGGTGTTTAATCCGACGTTGACCCATGAAAGTGGGATGTGGCCGGAAAAAGAGCGTCATCCGCTCGAGACGGATCCGAATGATGTCGAGCTGCCTCCGTATTTGCCGGACACTTTAAAGTGTAGAGAAGCATTGGCGCGACATTATGACAATATCGCTGACTCTGACAACATTGTCGGTGACATTTTGCAACAGCTCGAGGACGACGGCTTGCGTGAGAATACGATTGTTTTTTTATGGAGCGATCACGGAGAAGGGCTGCCACGCGCAAAAAGATGGCCGTACGATGCTGGTATTCGTATTCCGCTGATTGTACGTTGGCCAGGGCAGGTGGCCTCTAAAACCGTGTCGGATCAGTTGGTCAGTCTTGTTGACTTAGCGCCAACCGTGCTTTCTTTAGCCGGTATCAATGTTCCCGCTCATTTGGAAGGACAGTCTTTTTTAGGAGATGATGCTGTCGGGCGCGACTATATTTTTGCGACGAGAGATCGCTACGATGAATCATATGACATGGTGCGTGCGATCCGAGACGACCAATTTAAATACATCCGTCACTATGATCCTAATCTTCCTTATCTATTATGGATTCCCTATCAAAATAAGCATCCCGTTCAACAAGAGCTTTGGCGCCTTTATGCCGCAGGAAAGCTCGAGGACCAACAGCGCATTTTGTTTAACGAACGCGCGGCAGAAGAATTGTATGATTTGCAGAATGACCCGCATGAGGTCAATAATTTAGCAGCAAATCCAGTTTATCAGGAGCGGTTAGAAACGATGCGTCTTGCTTTAGACGAATGGCGGCAGCGTACTGGCGATTTAGGTGAGCTGTCAGAGACAGAGCTGGTTGAGCGCTTTTGGCCAGGGGGTGTACAGCCTGAAACAGCTGTGCCACTTCTCATCCCTGTGACCGAAGACGACCCTGGCGTTACACCTTCTGAGGGAGGGACATTTAAGGAGCCATTTCTGCTTCAATTGCATTGTGCCACCCAAGGCGCGTCGATTGCGTACACACTGGAAAATGGAGCAGATGCACGCTGGGAATTGTACACGAAGCCTTTGTTACTGACCGAGCATACGACAACCATTCGCGTGAAAGCGTCACGAATTGGTTATAAGGACAGCCATGAACGAACGTCTACATTTACGATAAGGGTGAAATAAACGGGATCATTTGAGTTTCTCAACCACAATAGGAGGGATGATGATGGCGCAGCCCAACGTATTAATCATTTTGAATGACGATATGGGTTTTTCCGATATTGGTTGTTACGGAGGAGAAATTGAAACACCAAACCTCGATCGTTTAGCGATGAACGGCCTGCGATTTTCACAATTTTACAATACAGCAAGATGCAGTCCTTCAAGGGCGTCGCTATTAACCGGGCTTCATCCACATCAAACAGGGATTGGGATTTTAACTGATGACCAACGACCGGACGGTTATCCAGGAAATCTGAATCGCCAGTGTGTAACGATCGCAGAAGTATTAAAGCAGGGTGGATATCGCACGTATATGAGTGGGAAGTGGCATCTGGCCAATGACATTCATGAAGAAAATCATACGTGGCCGCTGCAACGGGGATTTGACCGTTTTTATGGCACTTTAGCAGGAGCAGGAAGCTATTTTCGCCCGCTCACATTAAGGCGGGATAACGAAAATATTGATGATGAAGACTTAGCTGACGATTTTTATTATACTGATGAGATGAGCAGGCAAGCCGTAGCCTTTTTAGCGGATCACCATGAGCAGCATGAAGACGATCCTTTCTTTATGTACGTTGCTTATACTGCCCCTCATTGGCCATTGCACGCAAAAGAGGAAGACATCGAAAAGTATAAAGGGCGTTTTAATGAAGGATGGGATGTGCTACGAGAGGAACGGTTTAAGCGCTTATATGAATTAGGCATATTAGATGAAAGCAGTTCGTTAAGTACGAGAGATCCATCTCTGCCTGCTTGGGATGAGGCTGATCATAAAGAATGGCTCCTCAGATGCATGGAAGTGTATGCAGCACAAATCGATGCCATGGACCAAGGGATCGGCACGATCATCGATCAGCTGGAAGAGACGGGTAAACTTGAGCAGACAATCATTCTCTTTCTTTCCGATAATGGTGGGTGTGCGGAAGTGTTGCAGCCGCAAATGCGCACGAATGTCCTCAAGAAAAAAGTCGCACCGGTGGTGACTAAAGACGGCGAAGAAGTTGTGTTTGGCAATCGTCCAGACGTTATGCCTGGCGGCGAAGATAGTTACCAGAGCTACGGCGTGGCGTGGGCAAACTTATCAAATACACCTTTCCGTCTCTACAAGCATTGGGTTCATGAAGGTGGAATTGCGACACCTTTGATCGTACATTGGCCGGAAGAAGTCGTCGAGCAAGGAAGGATTGTTCATGAGCCGTTTCAATTGACCGATATTATGCCAACCATACTAGAGATCACAAAGACAGATGATTGTGAACTACTCGATAGGAACGAATTGCATCCGTTAGAAGGGCAAAGCTTTGCACCAGTTTTTACTGGTGAGACTGTTGAGAAAGAGGCGCTTTTTTGGGAGCATGAAGGAAATGGCGCAGTTCGTATCGGAGATTGGAAGCTTGTCAGAAAGTATCCACAAGCTTGGGAGCTGTATCATTTGGGCAAGGACAGATCAGAAATGACAAATTTAGCTGATACATTTCCCGATAAGGTGGCAGAGATGAAGACGCAATACGAAGAATGGGCAAGGCGCTGCGACGTCATTCCGAGAGAGCAGATTTTGCGTCATATGCAGAAATAACGATAACTAGTGGACACCTCTGATGAAGTGTCCACTTTTGCTTGGGGAGAAGGACGGCTTAAGCTAACGGTGCGCCTCTCCATTCGTTTGTCGATCTTCTCACGTGTAAAGTCGGTTTAAACTGTTCTTGCTGTACGGCCTCTGGGTCCTTAATTTGTTCTAAAATACATTCGACAGCACGCTGCCCCATCGCATAGGGTGGCTGCGATACGGTCGTTAAAAAAGGCTCAATATAAGATGGCAACAGTAATTCATCAAAGCAAGCAACGGCAATGTCTTCAGAAATTGTAAGGTCATGATCCGCCAATGTTTTCAGAAGCTGATCAGCAATAAAATTGTTCGCAGCCACAACAGCTGTAGGACGTTCGGCGGGCTCCATCTGTAAAAAAGACCACGTGTTGCTCTGCTTCGAAAGGTGATAGTGGCTTTCAACGATCAACCGCTTGTCGACGGAGAGGCCATTTGCTCGCAGCGTTGCTTTATAAGCTTCATTTCGTTCCCGCGAGGTTGAAATGTTTAACGGGGCGTGAATCATTGCGATCCGTCGATGCCCTTGATCAATAAGGTGTTGGACAAGCTGTCGGGTTCCTTCTTTACTGTCACCTGTCACATGACTGCATTCAATGCCCCGAATGTTACGGTCTAATAAAGTAAACGGGACGCCGGCTTGTCGAAGTGAAGAAATAGAGTCTAAAGATTCATCACCAGAAGGAACGAGCATGACACCGTCAATCCGTTTACCAAGTAAAGCGAGAATATACGATTTTTCTTTCGCTATATTTTCATCCGTGTTGCATAGGAGTAGCTGATACCCTTGTTTGTTGGCTTCATCCTCTGCACCACGGGTCATTTGTGTGAAAAAGGGGTTAGTAATGTCGGTAACAAGCAAAGCCAGTGTTTTCATTCGGTTGGCTTGTAAGCTTTGAGCGATTGTATTTGGGACGTAATTCAATTCTTGAATCGCTTGCTCAACCTTTTCCCGAGTCTCTTTGCTGACATTTTTTTTCTGATTAATGACTCTTGACACCGTCATTGTTGAAACGTTAGCCAGCTTTGCAATATCATAAATCGTTACCATTGTAGATGAACTCCCTTCAAATCTCTCTATACTTTCATACCTTAAAACAATTGACGCTTTAATCATAGTCTGATAATGTAATGTTACCGGTAACACATCATGAAAATCAAGTTTTCTTTTGAAACATTATAATGAAAGCAAGTGAAGGCACCGCTCTGCTACGCCGTGGATGGCATACATATATGTGAAGCGGCGGCTGATGTCTCAATTTTTCGACTCTCATGGAGGTGTGACGTTGTGATTGATGGTCACCAGCACTTTTGGAAGCTCGCGCGCGGAGATTATCCGTGGCCAACAGAAAATGAGCCATTATTGTATCGAGATTATGCCCCTGAGGAGTTACTGCCGTTGTTGCAAGCCAATGGTGTAGAGGGAACCGTCGCTGTCCAAGCAGCACCGTCAATGAAAGAAACTGAGTATTTGTTACGTCTTGCCGATGAGCATCAATGGATTCTAGGGGTCGTAGGCTGGCTTGACTTAACAAGTGACCAGTTTTATGAACATCTGAAAGCGTTTTTAAAGTATCCTAAATTTAAAGGGCTTCGTCCGATGCTGCAAGACTTACATGATGAATGGTTGTTTCAGCCAAACGTGCTTGAAAATCTTGAGCTTACCGTGAACGAAGGGGTTCCGCTTGACTTTTTAATCGTTCATCGCCAGCTTCCTATCGTGAAAAAATGTATGGAACGTTTCCCGCAAATGAAAGCCGTCATTGATCACTTTGGAAAGCCGGATATTGCGCAACAGCAATTGCACCCTTGGATGGAGGATATCGAGGCGCTGGCTTCATATCCACATCTATACATTAAGATGTCTGGTCTCGTAACAGAGGCAAAAGGTGATTGGACAGAAGACGATTTCTCTCCGTACGTGCGCCATGTCGTCAATACGTTTGGTCCTGATCGTATGTTGTTTGGTAGCGATTGGCCAGTCTGTAAGCTCGCAGCCTCGTATGAAGAAGTGTTGCAATTAGTTAAAAATCAGCTTCTTGCTCATCATTTGACTCAAGCGCAATGGGCATCAATTTTTAAAGATAATGCTAGAGAATTTTATCAACTGTAAAGGGAGAGAGGATATGTCAGAATATACATATCATTCCGGGATTCAATGTATTGTCATGGATGACAAAGATCATGTTGCTACAGCATTAAAAGAAATTCAGGCCGGAGAGACTATACAAGTGGTTCGTGGGGGGGAGATGTTGTCTATTCAAGCACTTGATTCGATCCCTTCCGGACACAAAATCGCTTTAGAGCAAATTTCAGCTGGGCAGCATGTGTTGAAATACGGCGAAGCGATTGGTGCGGCGACAGAAGGTATTGAAAAAGGAGCTCACGTTCACGTGCACAATATTGAGGGCATTCGCGGGCGCGGCGATCAGAAGAAAGAGGAGGTTCAGACAACATGAGAAAGCTTAAAGGCTATCGACGACCAGACGGAAGGTTTGGCATTCGGAACCACTTGCTTATTATCCCGACAGTTGTTTGTGCGAACCAAGTAGCGAATCGCATTCAGCAGCAAGTCTCAGGCGCTGTAGCAATTCCGCATCAGCACGGTTGCAGTCAAGTCGGAGACGACATTAAACGAACGCACCGTGTCCTTGTGGGAATGGGACAAAACCCAAATGTTGGTGCCGTGTTGATCATCAGTCTCGGTTGCGAAGGGATTGATGCTCGGCAAGTCAAGAAGGAAATTGAAGCGACAGGAAAGCCGGTTGAATGGATAGACATTCAAGATATTGGTGGTTCGATTAAGACGATTCAATCTGGTGTAGACACAGCACAAAAGCTTTCTGCCCAGCTGCAAAATGAGCCAGTTGCTGAAGGCGATGCAACTGAACTTATCATCGGCGTCAAATGCGGTGGATCAGATGCGACTTCAGGATTGTGCAGTAACCCTGCTCTTGGGAAAGCCGCCGATCTCATTATCGCAAACGGAGGGACCGTCATCATGGGCGAGACGACAGAGATCATCGGTGCAGAGCATCTCGTCGCTGCCAAAGCAGTGAATGATGAGGTCAAGGAAAAGCTCTATACCGCCGTCCAAAACTTTGAAGCGGAAATTGATCGGATGGGTGTAGACATGCGCGGTGGTAACCCAAGCCCTGGAAACATTGAAGGGGGCTTATCGACAATTGAAGAAAAATCGCTCGGCTGTATTTCCAAAGCTGGTTCTGCTCCGCTGCAAGATGTGACGCAATATGCTGAACCGATTAAAGGCAAAGGTTATTTCTTTATGGATTCCCCGGGAAATGATATCGAATGCGTTTCAGGTATGGCGGCTGCTGGCGTTCACCTTGTCTGCTTTACGACGGGCCGAGGGACGCCCACAGGGAATGCAGTCATTCCTGTCATGAAACTGACCGGAAATGAAGAGACGGCTAAAAAAATGGCCGACAATATTGATGTCGATACGAGTCCTGTTCTTCGTGGTGAAGAGACGATGGAGGAAGCAGGGCGCCGCATATATGAAGACATTTTAGAGGCCGCGTCTGGGAAAGAAGTCAAAGCAGAAATTTTAGGCCACGCCGAATTTAGCATTAACCGGATTGGCATTAGCTTGTAAATGAGAAGGGAGTGTAACGATGAGTCGATTTACGAATCGTAACGTTTTAGTGACAGGAAGCGCACGTGGTATTGGGGCGGCGATCGTTCGCCGTTTTGCCGAAGAAGGTGCAAATATTGTCATTAATTATCTCGGAGATTCTGACCGTGAAGCTGCCGCTGAAGTGCAGCAGGAGATTGCGCAAGCCTTTGGCACCAAAGTGATCTTAGTACAAGGAGATGTAGGAAAGAAGGCAGATGTCGAGAACATGTTTGCCGAAGCTGAACGCGAGCTAGGACCGATCGAGGTCTTAGTGAATAATGCTGGGGTTGCTCCTTTTGAGCCGTTTCTGAAAGTGACAGAGGATACGTGGGACCGTACGTTTGAAACAAACGTCAAAGGGATGTTTTTAACGTCGCAGCGAGCGGCACCATCGATGATTGAACGAGGCTACGGAAAAATAGTCAATGTGGCGTCAACCGCAAGCTTATTAGTGACAAGTCCTGTCATTCCCCACTATATTGCTTCAAAAGCGGCTGCGCATCAGCTGACAAAAGCTTTAGGCATCGAACTCGGAAAACACGGCATCAACGTAAATGCCGTCGGTCCAAGTACGGTGGAAACAGACATGGTGAAAGAATATTTGCAGGACGAACAGATTTATCAACAGGAAGTTGAAGCGAATCCAATGAAACGCCTCGGGACAGCAAAGCAAATTGCCGATGCGGTGCTATTTCTTTCGTCAGAAGAAGCGATGCAGGTGAATGGGCATTTGTTAATGGTAGATGGAGGATTGACGGTAAAAGCAGCTCAGCCAGAAGATCATATGGATCATTAAAAGGAGGAAAGAGCATTGCGATTACAAGACAAAGTCGTTTTGATTACAGGTGCAGGTTCAGGAATTGGTCAAAGCACGGCTCAACGGTTTGCAAGTGAAGGTGCGACGGTACTCGTCGTTGATATCCATGAAGAGCATGGGCGTGAAACGGTCGCTTCGATCGAAGCTGAAGGAGGGAAAGCCGCCTATTTTTACGGCGATGTGACATCCCTTGATGAGATGCAGCAGGTCGTTGACAAGGCACAAGCTGAGCATGGCATGATTGATGTTCTTTTCAACAATGCAGGCATTAGTAATGTCGGTCGTTTAGATGAGGTTGAGCCTGATGCATGGGATCGGGTCATGAATGTCAACGTCAAAGGGACGTACGTGCCGTCAAAATGTGTTTTACCTTCTATGATGGAGCGAAAGCAAGGCTGTATTATTAATATGTCTTCATGTGCAGCGGAGATGGGACTGCAAAAAAGAGCTTTGTATGCTGCGACAAAAGGCGCGATTCTATCATTAACGAAGGCAATGCAAGTTGATTACGCACCTTATAACATTCGTGTGAACGCCTTATTACCAGGAACGATCTTCACACCGTTTGTTGAAAACTATTTGAAGAATTCATACGACAATCCAGACGAAGCGATTGAAAACATTAAAAAACGTCAGCTAAGTGGCGAGCTCGGCCGGCCGGAAGATGTTGCGAAGGCAGCGCTGTTCCTTGCTTCTGATGAATCTAACTTTATGATGGGGTCACCTCTTTATGTCGATGGTGGCGTCGTCTTCGGAAAAAATGCGTAACACAAATAACGTATGCATCTATGAAATAACTTTGCAAAGAAATGGGGAGAGTAAATGAAGCTATTTACATATCATATAGACGGAAGCTTACACACAGGAGTTCGTACAGACGCAGGGCTCCTTAGCCTATCGGCAACAGCAGCAAATATGCCTGGATCTTCTGTGGAAGTCAACATGATGGACATCGTCGCTGGAGGTCAAGCAGCATTAGAAAACGTCAGTACGTTTGTAAACAAGGCTATTCAAGACGACAAAGCGGTCTTCTTGTCTGAAGCAGAAGTCGTTTGGGGTCCGTGTATTCCTCAACCGCACAAAATCATCTGTGTCGGGTTAAATTATCGCCGTCATGCGGATGAAACAAATGCTCCTTATCCGGAAACGCCGATTCTGTTTAACAAATTTGATAATACGCTAGCAGGACATCTTGAAGACATTCCAGTGCCTACTGTGACTGAAAAACTCGATTACGAAGTGGAGCTTACGATTGTTATCGGTAAAAATACGAAAAATGTCTCTGAGGAGGAGGCGCTTGATCACGTCTTCGGTTACTGTGCCGCGAACGATTTGTCAGCTCGTGATTTACAAATGAAGACACCACAGTGGTTGCTCGGGAAAACGTGCGATAAGTTCAGCCCGATTGGTCCAGACGTTGTCACTGCTGACGAAGTGGGTAACCCTCAGAAGCTGGCACTTAAAACGATCGTTAATGGTGAGGAAAGACAGAACTCTAATACGTCTGATATGATCTTTTCTTGTAAAGAGATTGTTAGCTACATTTCCAAGCATATGACACTTGTTCCTGGAGACATCATTTTAACTGGAACACCTGAAGGCGTCGTACTCGGCTCTCCAGAGGATGAGCAAGTGTATTTGAAACCAGGTGATGAAGTGACCGTAAGCATTGAAAAGCTAGGATCATTGACAAATACCTTTGTTGCTGAGACGGAGTAAGGAGGAAGCGCCATGTTAAAAGGCATTCCATCGATTTTGTCACCTGAGCTTTTAAAGGTATTAATGGAAATGGGGCACGGGGACGAGATTGTCCTGGCAGACGGGAACTTCCCCGCTGCCAGCCACGCCCAGCGTCTCGTTCGATGTGACGGGCACCGTATTGTTCCATTATTAGAGGCTTTATATCCGTTGTTTCCGTTAGACAATTATGTACAAAGTCCGATATTTTTAATGCAGCCAGTCCAAGGGGACGCAGAACCGGCCGTATGGAAAACATATGAAAACATGTTACAGCCGTACCCTTGTGAACAGCTGGAACGCTTTCATTTTTATGAGCGTGCGAAAAAAGCATATGCCATTGTAGCGACAGGAGATACGGTGCCCTATGGAAATATCATTCTCAAAAAAGGCGTCGTCGAACCAGAATCGTATTAGGTGCTATAGAAGGTAGACAAAATCATTTTTGATTTTGTCTACTCTCGTTTAGGGGAAGAACTACTTAAAAAACGCTTGTTATGCATCACGGCGTGAAAAGGTCCGGTTTATGCGGCATTCAACTGGTCAGCATACGGCATACGGCAGACCATTCTACAATCATTCTCCGTATGCGGATGAGAGTGTCGTATGTTTAACAGCGTTCACAGTTTTTTGAAAACGTTTTCGAACTAATTTAGAAGTTTTGCAGAGAGAATTTTGTTCATGAAGAGATGAGAAGTGGCGATTGACAGTGTGCTGATGACTTGTCAATACGTGATCACATTCATGACAATTGTCTTTTCTGTTTAAATGTTCCGGTGAAATACGCTATAATGTCAAAAAAGAGACAGCTTTTTAAGGGGGTTCCTTAAAAAGAAGAGAGGAGTCGGACATGCACGAAACGAAGAATGTTACGTATTTAGGTGAGGATGCGGTTTGTGCTGAAAGTAATGCGCTTTCAATGACAGTTGTACCTAAGTGGGGGAGCAACCTCATCTCCATTCGCCATAAGGCGACAAATGTTCCTCTGCTTCGCGAGCCGCAAACGCTCGAGGAATATGAGTCTCGTCCGATGCTGTTTGGTACACCTGTCCTTTTTCCACCCAATCGTTTAGCAGATGGAAAGTTATATTTTCGCGATCGGATGTACCAGTTTGATTTAACAGAGGAAGAGCGGAATAATCACATTCATGGTCTCGTGTACGATCAGCCGTGGCATGTCGTGTCTCAAACAGCTGACGATGAAAAAGCAGTGGTCGTGACTGAATATCGCTCAGCAGAAGATGCGCATGCAATGCGGCAGTTTCCCCACGATTTTCGGTTGCGTCTTACATATACATTGGCGAATACAGAGCTAACGATTACCGCGGAGATAGAAAATCTCGGGGCTGAACCGTTTCCTTGGGGGCTTGGGTATCATACGACGTTTAATTATCCAGCCGATGGTGGTGACGAGTTTAAGCTTACGGTAGATCATAAATGGGAGCTAGACTCTGAACGGTTAATCCCGACAGAACGCTGGGAAAGCTTTGACTCGGAAAAATGGCACACAGGCTTTTCACTTCAAGGCGTCGCGTTAGATGATGCTTTTTATAACGAAAAAGCGGCTGAGAAAAATGTCTGTGAGTTGAAAAATCCGGCCTTGCCTGTAGATATATATTACACCGCGGATCAACACTTTAAGCATTGGGTCGTTTATTCTGGTGCAGGTGATTCAGGGTTTGTTTGCCCTGAGCCATATACTTGGATAACGAACGCTCCAAACCTACGTATGGAGGAAAGGACGACAGGTGTGCAAATTCTAAAATCTTCAGAAAAAACAAAAGTGGAGACGGTGCTTCGCTTTGTGGAAAAATAATACAACTTCTTGGGAGTGGAAGCAGCGATGAAACAGATTTCTTGGCGTTTGGGGGCGCTTTTCACAATTCTTGCCGTTTTGAGCGGATGTGCATCGGAAGATACGAACCCAAAAGTAGAGGTACAATTCCATGAAATGATTCCCGATGAAACCGTCGTTAGGATTGATGATTACATCGAAAATACCGTTTCCTTGGGAATTGAAGCAAACGAAACAGAAGAGGGCAAAAAAGATGAGGTAGACATCCTGGCATTTCCGTTTATTGCTCAAAAAATCACGGTTGAAATTGGCGCAGCACGCACCGTCGATATTCTTATTGCGAACGAAGACTATATGGTGAATATTTTGAATCAAGGTGGACTCGTCAGTCTCGATGATTTATATGAGGGAGAAGAGCCGCCCGAAGAATGGAAGCCGTATGTGCGCGAAGATCCTGAGTCAGGGGAGTCACATTTATTTGCTGTTCCGTTGACTGAAGATACGAGAATGTTTAATGAGCTGGAGCTCCGTCCAACGCGACCTTTGCTGGCATTGATTCCGATTTTTTCAAATGTACCAGAAGAAGCAAAAGAAGTGTTAAAGGTGATGGCCGAGCCAGTTGAGTCAGAATAGTAATTTTTAGGAGATGGGTGTTCCAAACGACTTTTATAAAGGAAGGGAGGGACCCACTTGTCGTAAGACCTGTGGGAAACGAGATGCCAATGCTCGATATGCCTCTGGAGCAATTAAAAGGATATGATGGTAGAAACCCTAAACCAGATGATTTTGCTGACTATTGGAGAGAAGCCTTGCAAGAATTAAAGGCTGTCAAAGCGGATATTAAAATGATCCCGGCTTCATTTCAGGTTGCTGGCGCAGAGTGCTTTCACCTTTACTTTACAGGTGTTCGCGGGGCACGTGTTCATGCGAAATATGTAAGGCCAATACGACGGGATGTGAAGCACCATCCCGCTGTCGTTTTATTTCACGGTTACACAGGAGCATCGGGAGACTGGTCGGACAAGCTGAAGTATCTCAGCCTTGGCTATGCTGTGTTTGCCCTTGATTGCCGTGGGCAAGGAGGATTGTCAGAAGATCCTGGTGGTGTCGTTGGAAATACGCTACAGGGCCACATTATCCGTGGTCTCGATAGTTCGCCGCACGACCTTCTATTCAGGCATATTTTCCTTGATGCTGTTCAACTTGCTCAAATTGCAATGGCACAGGAAGAAGTAGATGAAGCGCAAGTCTATACGAAAGGCGCATCACAAGGTGGCGGTTTAGCTTTAGCGTGTGCCGCCTTAGAGCCTCGGATCAAAAAAGTTGTTTCTATTTATCCGTTTTTATGTGACTATTTACGTGTCTGGGAGATGGATCAAGGAGAAAACGCTTATCACGAAATAAAGTCTTATTTCCGTAGATTTGATCCTACCCATGAGCGACATGATGAAGTTTTTCGAACGCTCGGTTATATTGATGTACAGCACCTTGCTGACCGTGTCCAGGGCAATGTGCTGATGGCAGTTGGGCTAATGGACGCAACGTGTCCTCCATCAACGCAATTTGCTGCCTATAACAAATTAAAAGCATCGAAGGACATGGTGATTTATCCGGATTACGGTCACGAGTCGTTGCTAGGTTTTGAAGATCGGGCATTGCAATTTTTACAATCGCAATGACATCACGAGGAAAAGAGGGATGATGATGAAAAAAGCACTATCAGGAGCGGGTCTTGGTGCTGTGAAGGATGTGCATCATTTGATTACGCTTGCAGGTGACTATGGTTTTGCAGCGATCGAAGCGAGCGGCGCTTCTGTGCTAAAGGTTGTCGACAACGAAGGCTTGGAACCCTTCCAAAAGTCACTCCATGCTACCGGCGTGAACATCTCGACATTTGGTCTTCCTGTCGAATGGCGCCAAAGTGATGCGCAATTTTCGCAGGATTTGGAAAACCTTGTACCACAGGCCCGTCTTGCACAAAGTTTAGGTGTAGACAATTTTACAACCTATGTACTTCCTTCGACCGATTGGAATGCGGCACAGTTTATGGCAAAAGCTGTTTCGCGCTTAAAACTGTGCGCACAAATTTTAAAGCAATACGATGTAAAGCTCGCACTTGAATTTGTCGGACCGCACCATTTACGGACAACTTGGAAGCATCCGTTTATTTGGTCAATGGCACAGATGATCGATATGATTGAAGCCATTGATGAGGGAAATACCGGGCTATTGCTTGATGCCTTTCATTGGTATACAACCGGAGGAACTGCAGAAGACATTCGTAAGGCAGGCGTAGATAAGCTTGTCCACGTCCACTTAAATGACGCACGCGACGTTCCTGTGGAAGACGTGCTTGATAATGACCGTCTCTACCCCGGTGAGGGTGTCATCGATTTAACGACCTTCCTGCAGACGTTAAAGAATATCGGTTATGAAGGAGCGATAGCCCAAGAGATTTTAACGAAGGAACCTCCTTCTGAAACACCAGAACAGCTCGCGCAAAAATCGAAAGAGGCGTACGATAAGGTATTTAGCCGCTTGTCATAAGTTCGATCTAGTAGAGGAGGTTTTGATACGATGGGGCAAATGCAATTTGAGCATAAGCATTCACAACCAAGTCATCAAGACGTACAATCAATCGCTTACCTACTGTCGATGCCGGATCAAAAAACAATTGAGCAAGGGCGATACCCGCTCGTTTTGTTTTTGCACGGGAGCGGCGAGCGTGGGAGCGATGTGAAAAAAGTCGAGGAACAGGGATTGCCTAAAATTATGACAGCTTGGCATGAACGTCCATTTATGATGATCGCACCTCAATGTAAAGAAGGTACAGATTGGAGTCAATGGTTAGATACGGTGATTGCTCTGCTTGATGAAATCGTAGATAAGTATCCGATTGACGAAGACCGCATTTACGTAACTGGATTAAGCATGGGTGGATATGGGAGCTGGGCTTTAAGCGCAATGGCACCCGCTCGTTTTGCCGCTGTTATCCCAATTTGTGGAGGTGGCGACATCGCACACGCTTCAGCACTTACAAGCATCCCCATTTGGGCATTTCATGGTGCTAAGGATGATATTGTCCCTTTAGATCGATCTGAAGCGATGGTGGAGGCGGTTCAGCAAGCCGGTGGCAATGCGACCTTGACCATTTATCCAGACGCTATGCACGATTCTTGGACTGAAACGTATACAAACGCCGACGTCATCCAATGGATGCTAGCGCAAAAGCGGCCATCGTCACGACGTTAGATAGCGCTCTTTTTAACATTTACGATGCCCCTTTTAATATGTAGGAGGGGCAAACCCGAAAAGCTTCGTCTGCGATCATACATAAGGCGCACACATTCATTATTTGCTTTCGGAATCGCAAGCGCTCGCAAGCGCGACAATTCTTGAAGAGAGGTCGAGTGAGGCGAGCAACGACAGATTGAGCAAATCGTTTTTTTAACAAGCTAAGGCGCAGGACAGTTCATGTCCTACGCCTTTTTCAGCTTATCAGGTTGGACCCTTCACTGACCTAAAGCCTTTTGCTTCCTTTTGGCAATCATCGCACGTACGACCTCTGGGTTTGGACCACCAGTGCGATTTCTTCGTTTCACGAAAAACGTTGGGTCAATGATTTCCTCCCAGTCACGAGCTGTTAATTGCATATCCAACCAGTCGTTGATTTGTTGAAGTGGAATCTCGTAGAGCTCTTTCGCTTCTTTATCCGCCATTTTGGCAATCACACTTGCTTTGTGGTGGGCTTTTCTAAAGGAAATACCGTAATCACGGGCGAGTACATCAGCGAGTTCAGTAATCGTGATCATGTTTTTCTTGGCCTGATCGTAAGCACGCTCCGTCTGAAAATCCATCGTTACTGTGACAGCACGCATCAGCTTTAAAACTCGGAGCGCTTTCTTAAAACCATTGTATAAATGAGGCTGCATGTCATCTTCAGTATCATTAATGTCGCCGTAAGGGGTGTTATGAATCATATGGATGACAGCTAACCCTTCAGCAGCGGCGCTACTTGCAATGGCACGACAGTGTTCGATCGAGACAGGATTACGTTTTTGGGGCATAATGCTGCTAATTTGCACATATGCGTCGGATACTTTAATTAAACCGACTTCTTTAGAGGCCATGCGCAGGAACTCTTGCAGCCAGCGGCCCATATTGGTCATTAAGCTTATTAGCGCTTGCGCAGCTTCAATTAAATAATCTCCAGCACCAATCGCATCATAAGAGTTTTCAATCAAACCATCAAAATCGAGCAGCTCGACCATGCGTTCCCGATTGATCGGAAAACCGCTCGTCGTAATCGCAGCGGCACCCATCGGTGATTGATTCACCGTTTGATACGCATGCGCTAACCGTTCAATATCTCGGGTTAAGCTATCATAGATCGCAACAAGATAATGACCAAATGTTGTCGGCTGTGCCGGCTGTGTATGCGTGTGTGCCGGCATAATGGAGTGAATGTGGGTTTCTGCCTGATCCAACAGTGCTTCACTTAACTGCTTTGCCTGTTCCATCGTCTCCTGAAGATAGCTTCGCAAGACGATACGGTACATTGCTTCACCCATATCATTTCGACTCTTGGCAATGTGCATTTTCCAGCAAGTTCATCCCCGATTAACTCGCCAATTTTTGATTCTACGAAGAAGAACAAGTCTTCGTAGCGAGAAGAATATTCCATTTGTTCAATATCCATCTGTTCAATTTCCTGAACGCCATAGAGGATTTTCTCAGCTTCTTCTTTCGTTAAAATGCCTTGTTCTGAAAGCATCGTCGTGTGTGCTTTATGGATGCTGAACATCGCGGCGAATAAATGCTCTTTTTGGTCATAAAACATTGGTTTTAACAGCTCATCCATAAATGTTTTACCAGGGAATTGGGTTCCATCCGTTTGTTCAAATTCTTCCTTCATTGTACGCAATAGTAGCCCTCCAACGTCTATTATGAAAACCTCTTACAATGCCTACAACGTGTTCTCCGATTTCACACCGAAGAAACGATAAGAAATAAACATGACAATGGCGATAAGCCCGACTTGAATCATTCCATAGGCAGCGGCTTGCCCCATATTAAACATACGCAACTGGTTCATGATTTCAATAGAAATGGGCCGGTTACTGATCGTATACAGCAACACCGACGTTGGAAATTCACCGACTGCCTGCACAAAGGCGAGCAAGGTTCCACTGAGCACACCTGGCATGATGATCGGAATGACGACTCTTCTAAATGTGTAGAACCATTTGGCCCCTAAGTTTTGCGCAGCTTCTTCTAACGAATCGTCCATTTGCTCTAACACAGCAGTGGTGGATCTGACGACGAGCGGGATAAACCGGATGAAATAAGCTAAAGGTAAAATCCAAAATGTCCCGACGAGAATTTGCCCAAAGGAAAAAGGAGACGGCTTGTTAAAGGCAAGAATAAGGTTCATACCTACAACGGTTGCTGGCAACGCCCACGGAATCATCACGAGAATGTCTAATAAATTCTTGCCGATAAAGCTGCGCTTCACTAAGGCGTATGAAGTGATAATGCCGAAGACAAATACACCAATACACGCAAGCACCGTCATAATTAAACTGTTCCGTACAGGGTCCCAAATGTTAGGGTCATCAAATAACAAGCGATAATTCTCCAAGCTAAACGCTTGAGGGTATGTCTGCCATGTCCATGCGCCATCAGGGACGAGCGATAACATGAGCAGAGTGACGTGCGGCAGTAAGAGAACAACCATGGCAAGGATGCCAATGGTCACCATGATCGTTTTTAAGACTGGGTTGTTTACTTCACTGCGATGTGCGCCAATGCCTTTACTGGCCATACGATAATCCTTGCGCCCTTGATACCAGCGCATAAAGAGTAAAAAGGAGATCGACACAACCGATAGAATTACTGACTGCGTCGCTGCCATTTCAAGGTCACCGTTAATTTTTGAAAAGTAAATTTGTAAACTGAGCACTCGATAACCGCCCGCTAGTAAAAACGGGGCGCTAAACGATGCCATAGACACCATAAACACTAATAAAGAAGCGGCAACGAGCCCAGGTGTTAAGAGCGGAAAGGTGACTTTCCAGAACACGCGGAATTTACTAGATCCTAAATTATACGCGGCCTCCTCAAGAGACGGATCAATATTATTTAACGCGGACGATGTCGTCATATAAAAATATGGATACATCGTGTACGCATGGACAATTAAGATCCCGGAAATGCCGCCAATTTTAAAAGGGACTTCTGACAGGTTAAAGACATCTTTAATCGCATTAGGAATGAGGCCAGCTTCACCATAAAGAAACATAAACGCCATAACACCGACCAATGAAGGCAGCACAATCGGCATAATCGCGATGTTTGAGAAAAATTGTCTGCCGGGAAAGTCGTAACGATTAAAGATATAAGCTAGCGGTACGCCGATCAGCGCACTGAAAAGGACCGATAAAAGTGAAATGTAAATGGAGTTCCAAAGCGCTTCAAAATTGGCTTGCGCTTTTGCTCCGAAAAAATCCGAATAGTTGATAAAGGAAAAGGCACCTTGTCGCTGAAAGCTTTCGATAAGTGTAGCGACGGAAGGGTAGAGTACATAACCAGCTAAGACTAAAATGATCGGGATTAACAACAAGATTGTTTTTCGTTTTTCTGCATTTAACATTTACTTGTCACCCTTTGCCTGTGGGATCACCCTGATCTGTGTCGCGGGCAAATGAATGTAAACCTGCATGCCTTCTTGCAAGTATGTACTTGGCCCCCGGTTCAGATCTGTCGTTTTCAGTGTGACAAGATCATTGATTTTGACAAATGTGTGCACGGACTCTCCCGTAAACTGAACGAGTGTGACGACGCCGGTAAGCATATTTTTTTCTTCGAGTGGCTCTTCGGACACCGTCATTGCTTCGGGTCGAATGGACATGAACAAACGATCAGTTTCATCATAAGCAGCGATATTCGCTTCCGTATTTTTGACGTAGATGGCTTTTTCTAGATCATTGCTCCAAAATGCACATTCATCGCCAGTTTCTTGATCAAGCTCTATCGGAAGTAAATTGGTTTCACCAATAAATTCAGCGACGAAATCGTTGACCGGCTGATTGTAAATCTCCGTTGGCGTCCCAATTTGTTGACACTCACCGAGGTTAAAGACAGCGATGCGATCACTCATCGATAAAGCTTCCACCTGGTCGTGCGTCACGTAAATGGTCGTAATTCCGTATTCACGTTGCAGGCGTAGAATTTCAGTCCGCATCTCATCTCGCAAGCGAGCGTCCAAGTTACTCAGCGGTTCATCCAACAAGAGAATATCTGGTTCGATGACGAGCGCACGTGCTAAGGCGACACGCTGTTGCTGCCCTCCGCTTAGCTGGCTGACTTGCCGGCTAATAAATTGCTCGAGATGCACTTTCTTTAACACGTCTTCCACGCGTTTTTGGACTTCGGTTTTACTCAATTTCCTTACCTTGAGTCCAAATGCGACATTTTCAAAGACGGTCATATGAGGGAACAAGGCATAGTTTTGAAAAACCATGCCTGTATTCCTTTTTTCCGGTGGAACTGAGGTCATCTCTTTCTCGTTAAACTGCACTTTCCCTTGTGTAGGGAAGTAGAAGCCAGCAATCATCCGGAGGGTTGTTGTTTTTCCGCAGCCACTCGGGCCTAAGAACGTAAAAAATTCGCCTTCTTTTATGACTAAATCCAACCCTTTGACTGCTGTTACGTCCCCAAATCGCTTCGTAATTTCAGACAAGCTTACTGTTGACATGAAAAACAACTCCTCTTTCATAAAAGCTCGCTTTTATTATTCTTGCTGCTCTTTTTCGGTGTTTTTAATGTTGTTGTCCCAATGTTCCATCCATTCACCGGACTTCTCCTGGAAAAGCGTCCAATCAATATCCATCGCATTAATGTCAGTCTCGGTAATCCAAGCTGGCAGGTCGGTGACGTCATTCCGGGTAGGAATACGATAATATGTCTCGGCTAGTAATTTCGCTGCTTCTGGTGTATTCACGAACTCATAAAACGCTTCGGCTGCATTCGGATTTGGTGCGTCCTTAATAATGGCAATGCCTTCCGTCAAGACAGGTGTACCGCTTTCAGGGATGACATAGTCAAATGGGTAGCCTTTTTCTTCGGCGAGCATGACAGTGTCCGGCATGTTCCAAACGGAAAGTAATCCAACGCCTTTGGCGACTTGATTGTACATAATTTCTGGATTTGCGGAATATTCTTTCGTATTTTCATCCAGTTTCTGCAGCCAGTCATAGCCTTCTTGCGGGTCTTCAGTATCTTGATACGTTCGATAAATCATTGCAGAAAAGATTGTTCTCATCGTTCCTGAAGCCAATGGGTAGCGAATAATGATTTCGTCTTTCCATTTCGGATCGAGGAGGTCATCCCAGTCTTTGGGCACTTCCTCTTCGGAGAGCTCTTTTGAGTTATACAAAATGACTTCTGGTGTGATGGACGTTCCCGACCACATCCAATCCTCATCGTGGTACATGTCATCAATTTGATCAGCATAGGAAGGTTTGTATTCAGCTAGTAGCCCTTCTTCTTTGGCTTGGTCGAAGTTCACTTGGGGAGCACCCCACCATACATCTGCTTGCGTATTATTTGCCTCGGAACGCACTCGGTCTAAAATCTCCTGTGAGCCCATATCTAAAAATTCCATTTCGATGCCATATTCGGCTTCAAACTGTTGCTGAAAATCACTTAAAATATCTTTGCCGTGTGGGGAATAGACGACGACTTTGTCTTCCAACTCGTTGTCTGTCTCTGTAGAATTGGAGGAATTAGATGAATTGTTATCGCTTTCCGAAGTGCTGGTTTGTGTTTCTTGTGGATTGCCAGCCATACAGCCTGCTAAGACGAGCCCAAAACAGACGACGAGTAAGAACATCCATACTTTTTTCAATTGAGAAACCCCTTTCAAATTAAATATTAAATAATCCTTCAAACTCATTTAAGAACAAAGCGACTGAACCAATGACTCCGGCTTCTTTGTCAAAAGACGTTTTGACGACTTCGCACGTTTGCGGAGCATAACGCTTCATGCTGTCCATGACTTTCTTATGGATTAATGTAAATGCATTGCTGACACCACCTCCTAAAATAATTAATTCAGGATCAAATAAAGAAACATAGTTGCTGATCCCTATGGCTAAGTTCTCCAAAGCTGTATCAATCACCGCAATCGCTTCTTTATTTCCTTTGTCATAAAGCTCAAAGGCTTCTTTTGCTGTTACTTCAATCCCGATCCGTTTAGATAGCTGCGCACTCATCGATGCACCGCCCGCTACGCTTTCTAAAAATCCGTAGCCTTCATGGACGGGATGATATTCTTTTGCGTATTTTCTGTCAGTGACGAGATACCCAATCTCACCTGCACTATAATTACTTCCGCGGTACAAAGTTCCGTTAATCATGATACCGCTTCCAATGCCCGTGCCAATTGCCACGTAGACAAGGTTTTTTTTATGTTTTCCGATGCCTATCCAATGCTCACCAAGCACGGTCGTATTGACATCGTTATCTACATGTACCGGTAAACGAAAGGTTTGTTCAAGCTTCTCTTTAATTGGGTATTTCTTCCATTTTAAGGCGGGAGCCTCTATCACAATGCCGTCTCTACTATTCGTCACGCCGGGAATACCAGCTCCTAGACCTAAGATCTTTTCGTCGCTAATGCGCAGCTGATCTTTCATAGATTCAACATGGCGTTTCATCTCTTCAAAAAGATGATGGTGAAGGTGTTGTTGAGTTGGAAATTCACGAAATGCACAAACCTTGCCCTTTAGGTCGGTAAGCCCAAGTCCTACGCTAGTACCACCAATATCAACCCCAATGATATAAGATCTCGTCGCATTAAAAGATAAGTTCACAGGCTTTCGCCCACCCTCTTTAGAGGCAGAGCCATTGCCAGTTTCGATCAGCCATTGCTCATCAATCAAGTCATTGACGAGCGTCGACACGGTCGGTTTACTCAATGATAGTTTCTTAGATATCGCAGCTCGTGTAATGGCGTTTTCTTCCATAACACATTTGAGTATGAGGCGCTTATTCATTGTCTTTATGTAAGCTGCATTGCCTTTCTGCATAGATTGAACTCCTTAGATTAATAGTATGTTGTTCAAATGCTCGGTTTGAGTTAGTAAAGTTTACTTACTAATTAGAGATTTACGAAGAGTATAAATTAAATCTAGATTATTGTAAACACCATTCGGAAAATTTTTTGTTCGCATTTTATTTGCAACAATGAGCCCGTTTCGTCATTTATATGCTGCAACACAAACATGTAGTATTTTTTGACTATTTACACAAATGATACGAATTGCTAACATGTTGCCTGAGGATGGTTGCTTTAGATAGTTAGTAATCTTAACTAACTAAAATAACCGAGAAAAGGCGTAGTCGTTTTTCAAAAAATGAAAGGGGTTACAAAATGAAGAAATATCTTGCTTTAATGTTAGTCGTACTGATGATTGTCGCAATGCTCCCGGCGCATGGATTGGCTGATGATACGCCTGAAGACGTAGAATTATGGAATGCGCTCAACCCACTGAACACGACGGTTACATTTTTAAACATAGGCGCACATCCCGACGATGAGCGTAGTGATTTTCTTGCTTATTTATCGAGGGGGCTTGGCGTGAAAACGGCTAGTCTAATTGCGAATCGGGGTGAGGGTGGTCAAAACGAGATCGGAAGTGAGTTAGGCGATGGACTTGGCATTATTCGCTCAAACGAAATGAAGGAAGCAGCTAAAGTCACCGGTGTGAAAGCGTACCATCTAAGCGAAACAACTTCTGATCCGATATACGACTTCGGTTTCTCAAAATCTCCGGAAGAAACGTTGGAGAAGTGGGGTGAAGAACTCACTTATGAGCGTTTGATTCGTTTCATCCGCACATATCAGCCAGATATTGTCATGCCTTCATTTCAAAACGTAGATACGCAGCATGGGCATCACAGGGCGATGACATTGTTAAGCGGCCGCGCTTTTGAAGACGCAGCAGATCCCTCTGTTTTTCCAGAACAGCTTAAGGAAGGGTTATCTGTTTGGCAGGTAAAAAAATTGTATTTGCCTGTTGCCTCTAAAAATCAAGCAACAACAACCATCGATATCGGTCGTTATGATCCGATATATGGGATGTCCTACCCTCAACTTGGTGAGGAATCTAGGTATTTGCACAAGAGTCAAGGCATGGGTAAGGATATTCCGGTAGAACCAAGACCGTATCATTTAAAGCGATGGAAAGAAGCGAGCAGCTCGGAAGAAGAAGGCTTATTTTCAAGTATTCCGTACGACCTATCAGAATGGGCCGAACAAGTACCGGAGAAAAAGCTTCGTTCAGAGTTGAAGAAGATTCAGCAGCAGCTCGATCATATTGTCGATTTATATCCGGATCGTAATGCCATATTATCCCCATCCAAACAAGCGCTCAAAGATGTAAGAAAGATGTTAGAGCGAATCGGAAAAAGCGCCTTAGATCAAGAGGTGAAAAATACACTCGTGCATAAGCTAACACTGAAAGAAGAGCAGCTTCAAGAAGTAAGTTTTCTCGCCTCGGGACTTACATTAGACACGAAAATATCTTCGGCAACTGTGACGAGAGGAGATGATGTGTCATTATCAATGACGGTGAAAAACAACGGGGAAAACATCTTAAGAAACATCGATGTAAGTCTTCAAGCCCCGGCAGATTGGGAGTTCGACGGTCAAATTAAAATCAGCCAACTAAAACCGAATCAAGAAAAAACAGTCACATTTACCGGTAAAGTTCCTCTAAATCAAGCATATACTCATCCATATGACGACGCTTTGCTGATGCCGTCGGTTCAATTTACGAGAAAAGGTATTACGACGACTAGCACCACAGAGCTACCACAACCGCTCTACGTTTTACCAAAATTAGCAGTAAGTACTTCACCAGAAAACTTGATCGTAAACACAGTTGATATAAAAGACAGCATGCCTGTACGTGTACGTGTGAAAAACTATGGAACAGAGGTGAACGTAGCAGATGTTGCTCTTCAGCTTCCAGAAGGATGGGAAAGTGAACCAAAACAAGAGGAAATTAAGCTGTCGCCAGCATCTGAAACAGAAGTTTCATTTAAAGTAAGCCCACCTTCCCACATCACCTCGGGCACTTTCGCAGTGAAAGCAATGGCTGAATCAAAAAATGAAGTTTTTAATACGTCGGTTCAAGAAATTGTCTACGAGCATATTGACGATGCATATTATCAATATCCAGCTACGATTGAAGGCGTAGCGTTTGAATTGCAAAAGCCTGACACATTAAAGATTGGTTATGTAGAAAGTGGTTTTGACCAAGTTGCCGACGCACTGCTAAATGCAGGGTTCGACGTGACAAAGCTAACTGAGCAGCACTTAGCTTCTGCCGATCTCGGTCAGTACGATACCATCGTCACGGGGATTAGAGCACGGTTGTCACGAGAAGATCTCGTTCGTCACAATGAGCGATTACTCGAATATGTTGAAGATGGGGGACATTTAGTTGTCCAGTACCATAAACCATGGGATCAATGGGATCAAGAGACGACTGCACCTTATCCTTTAGAGATTGGTCAACCTTCCATCGAATGGCGTGTCACTGATGAAAATGCCCCTGTGACAGTGACAAAGCCGGAGCATCCATTGTTTAACTACCCGAACAACATTGACAGCAGTGACTGGAACAACTGGGTACAGGAGCGAGGATTGTATTTTCCGATGAGCTGGGACGACCGATTTGAAACGTTCGTATCGATGGCCGATCCAAATGAAGACCCATTCACCGGTGGCATTTTAATGGCTGAGTATGGGGAAGGGACGTACTTGTATACAAATCTTGTCTTCTATCGCCAAATCGCCAATCAAGTTCCTGGAGGGTATCGTTTATTCACGAATTTGCTCAGCTACGGAACCATTAAATAATTTGTACGCTATTTAAATAGTCAAGAAAGGCGCACCGAGATTAGCGGAAAATGTATTGATCCTTATGTCATGAGAGTGAGCGACGGATATCTCCGATTGTCAATCATATGCTGAGCCAGGTCCTTCTGAAGGATCTGGCGTGTTTTTATCTGTTGAAAACGGCCTGGTTTAGTGACAACCTTGTGACATTTCGCAAGACCCCGGCAGTAAACTTTGTGATTTGACGAACAAGCTAATAAGCTCAGTTAACTTGAGGAAATTTATTTTTGCGATTTTAAGCATAAATGACTTGCGGAGGTCATAATGTTTACATTGTTGAAAACTGGTTATAATGAAGAATTAACAAAAACGTAACAGTATCTATAAGGAATTATAACAGTTTTTGTTGTATACTTATGATAGCGTTTTAAAAATGATTATATTAAGGAGGTGTAAAAATGAAACAGTTTCTTTTTTCTTTTATAACAGAGCACAAACAATGGGATGAACGCATTGAAGCCGACGGCATGATGGACGCATCTCGAAAAGTGCGTGCAAAGTTACGCGAATATGGAACACCAAACATACGTGTTCAATATAAAGGCATTTATTACCCACCGCGCGCTACTGGCTAACAACCTACATTCTTAAGTATTAAAGGAGGAATAATAAAAGGATGTGATTCCATTGCAATCGAAATCTTATATATAACGCTTTAATCCAAACATAAATGGGTTAAAGCGTTTTTTCTTTGTCTTTTGCACTAAGCTTACAGGTGACAGATGTTTTCTTTTGCCCAGAAAGGGAAACGATCGAGAGAAGAAATGAAGAAATGAGGAAACTGAAGATGAACACAGAACAAACGCGATATGACATGATTGGAATTGGTGCCGGTCCTTATGGTCTTGGGCTTGCTGCGATGTGTGAGCAGCAAGGTCTGACTTCTCTATTCTTTGACCGCAGTAACACTTTAGCCTGGCACCCAGGAATGCTTATTGAAAATGCGAATTTACAAACGTCTTTTTTAGCCGATCTCGCAACGTTTGTAGACCCTACATCCCCTTATACATTTTTAAATTATTTAAAAGAACAAGAGCGCCTACAGGCATTCTTTTTCTATCAGCGTTTGGACGTGCCGCGAGCCGAATACAGTCGTTATTTAGAGTGGGTCGGAAATCAATTACAAAACGTTCGATTGAATCATGACGTGTACGATGTAAAAGATCATCCAAGTGGCGATGGATATGAAGTTTATGTAACAAATGTCGCTACCAATGAGGTCAGTATTTTTCACACAAAGCACGTGGCTTTGGCAACGGGATACCAACCGAATGTTCCAACTGACGCAGACCTCTCTTTGCCAGGTGTGTTTCATTCGTCCGCTTACGTATTTGCGCGCTCCGTGTGTGAGCGGGCGGAGCGCGTCGCGATCATTGGATCCGGGCAGAGCGCAGCAGAAATATTTTTAGATTTGCTCTCTTCACAGCAGGAATACCCTCATCGAGAGCTCCATTGGATGACACGTTCTGCCGGTTTTATGCAAATGGAGTCTGCAAAGCTTGGACAGGAAGTGTTTTCTCCTGACTTTGTTCGTTATTTTCATCCTCTTTCCTATGAAAAACGGCAGAGCCTTTTGCCGGTGCTTTCTCCTCTACGTAAAGGCATTGACCCAGAAACGTTGCGCAGCATTTACAACCAACTTTATGAGCAAACGATTGCTACAGATCCAAACATTAGTATCTTGGCTCGATCCTCTTTTCGACAGATGGCATTGTTAGCGGATGGAAAAAAGCGGCTGACGTTTCATCATCAAGATAAAGAAGCTGATTTTACGATAGACGCAGATGTGGTCATTTTTGCAACTGGTGACAAGCCGCGGCTTCCGGATTGGCTCTTTGCTAATTATGAAGAAGACATCATATTTGAAGATGAAGCACGTAGACAATTTGCCGTTGGGAAGAACTATCACCTATCTTTTGCCAAGCCACGTACACATCATCTTTACATGCTGACAAACCTTGAGCATAGCCATGGCCCCGCTGCAACCAATCTCGGATTAGCTGTGTATCGAAATGCACGTATCATCAATGATGTTTTAAATAAGGACGTTTATACAATCCCGAATAAAACCGTTTTTCAAGATTTCTCACCTTGATGTCTGAAAAAGGGACGTAACGGTTACGCTCGTTGTGCCAGCCTGTTAACGAACGTTTAACGTCTCATCTGCCGTATACTGGCTCGCTCGTCTTTTATGAATTTTTCGCTCAACGTCTGAAAAGGTATTTAAAGTTAGGCTGAAAAATAACGGAAAGGTGGCTAAGCGGACGATAAAAAAGTGTAGACAACATCTAGAAGTGACTTTGTCTACACTCTGGCGTGATAGTTATTCCCATTGCGTCTCTTTTCGGTATGCAGAGGGTGTTTTTCCTGTATAAGATTTAAATACACGTGAAAAAGTTTTTATCGAGACAAAGCCGCTTGCTTCGGCAATATCCGCGATGGCCATACGAGTTGCGTGCAATAGACTGCATGCGTGCCGAACACGGAGCTCGTGCAAATAGGCTGTAAAAGGTTTGCCGCACATTGAGATGATTTTTTCACTTAAATAAGAGGCACTGACATGAAATGTAGAAGCTAAGTCTTTTAAACGCAACGGTTCGCGAAAGTGGGCGTGAATATAATCGAGCACTTGCCACGTGTCCGCTGGACGTGTTCCTTCTTTTGCAGGTTGATTTTGTGCGGCTTCAAAGAAAAGAAGTAGTAAATCAGTTAACTGGGCTTGCAGACGCACGTAGCGATGTGGTGAAGAGCTAAGGTATGCTTTATGCATATCCTTCGTTAACACTTCGGCACGTTTGCGCGCTTCGCCCTGCAATTGCACATGACTGTGTGGCCACTTTGAGCGCTCATAGAGAAGTGGATACAATGATGAAGAGGCGAGCTCCCAGGAAGCAAACAGTTCTGGGCGAAAATTGATGTTATATAAAACGAGAGACCCTTCCGTTTGATCACAATGAATTGCATGTGTGTCAAAGGGTCGAATAAACGCGAGCGTCCCTGGTTGGAGTGAGAAAGACTGACCGTTCACTTCCTCTGTACCGGTCCCGCTCTGTACATACGCACATTCTAAAAAGTCATGGCGATGCGTAGGAAATGTTCGTTCAATCGGATGGATATCAATATGAAATGGAAATATCGTATCTCCATTCGGGTATTGAGAGAGATGATACTGTAGAAGTGTCAAAACAACCCCTCCAACTGAAGTGTGTGTACGGCTATTGTAGCATAGAATGTTGTGATTACAGCTTTACAACAATCGCATGGCAACTGTGTAACAGATGATATGAATCTACCGAAATGGGGAAGACTAATGAATAAATCGATATATAAGATATCGAAAACAATCATGAAAGGAGAACCTCGTGAAAGCCCCTTTTAAACCCTCACTTTGGCGCAAGTGTTTCGCTGCTTTATCCCTTGCCGTAGGTTCCTTCACAATGAGAAAAAATGTATAGACAAAAAGCACACCTTATACGTTATGGTGTGCTTTTTCACCCTGTTGCGAAACGCTCACATCCATCACCCGCAACTTCACTGTCTTCTCATACCCTTATGTTCTATTCAAGTCTTCGCTTATCTTCATGCCTCGTATGAACAGCGTTTTTAAATCATTTTAGTCGATGGCATGTAAGTTTGACTGCTTTTAATCAGCCTAATGAGGTGTAAGGTCATTACCTACGATGATACGTAGATATTGCTGTAGGTTTTTAATTGTAGCGGGTGTGTTGTAGCGCCGCTCCCCGTCACAGTCTATATTCTGCTGAGGTGTCGCTTCGATGTACAACTGCTTCGCTTCATGATAAATAACGTTCTCATGCTCAGCTGGCAGCTGAGTGATGCGCGAACGAAACATTTGCAAGAAAGTAGGTAACGTCGAGTTTTTTATAATGAGTATGTCAAAGGTCCCGTCCTGTAAATGGTTGTTCGGGAAAAAGGCACGCAGTCCACCTGTAAACGGACTATTGCCAACGAGCACCATCACCGCCTCGCCCTCGTATTCAAACGTGTCGCTTTGAATGCGAACGTGAAACGGTTCTGTTTCATTCATATTTTGTAAAGTGCTGATGTAATATGAAAGCCGCCCTAAGGCGTCTTTATTTTGTACTTGCTCCGATACGGTTGTAATTAAACCGATTCCCCAGAAATTCAAAAAGTATTGCTGACCGTCAAAGCCGATATCAACGGGTTCTACTTTCATTTGCATAATTTGTTCGAGCGCAGCAATTGGGTCTTGTGCCATTCCAATCGCGCGCGAAAAATCATTGGCTGTTCCGCACGGAAGTATGGCAAATACAGGCCTTTGTTCAAGGCGAGCGAGAGCGTTTGTTAATTGATAAATTGTGCCATCCCCGCCCGCTCCAATGAGCACATCTACATTTGTATGGATTTCATCAACGAGCTGTTGAGCATGTTCAGCTGATGTCGTTTTGTAAATGTCTACGTTGGCAAAACGTTGTGCAAGCGTCTGGCGCACGTCATCTAAATGCTCAAGCCACGCTTGATTGCCTGCGTTTGGATTGACGAGTAAAGCGACCCTGTTTAAATTCATACCATACCTGCTTTCCACACGATGTGTATGTTTATTTACTTCTGTCTTTCCCGAAATGTATCTTATTTTACACCTCTAGATGTAAAAAACGTTTAATTAACATGTTTGGGGTAAAAGGAGAAAGACCTGGTTTGTTTGACATATGTGCTTGCATGCGTGATGATCTGCTCGTTATAAAGAGTATCTCTCATATAACCGTGTCTTGAGAGGTTTGATGATAGCGTATGTAAGTATATATCGTATTAGCCACTTTGTGGTTACACCGGCTTGTTTGATACGATAAAGACTGTTGAGAAATTTTGGGTCAGTTTCAGGCGACTATCCCTCGATGAAAGGAGTCATCGGAAACTGATTCAGAATATAAGCAATTATCTGGGAGGTCGAATTTTTATGAAAAGTATTTTGGCTGCCGCTACTTTAGTAGCAGGTCTAGCGTTGCTTGTAGGTTGTCAACAGGTGAGTGAAGGGGGCACACTGCAAAAATCCAAGAGGACGGCGCGATTTCTGTTGGTTTTGCCAATGAACGTCCGTATGGCTATGAAACAGAAGACGGAGAGCCTGAGGGAATGTCCGTTGACATTGCTACAGCCATTTTCTCTGATTTAGGGGTTGAAGAGCTTGACGGAAACGTCGTTGATTTTAGTTCACTTATAAACGGACTGAATTCAAACAATTTTGATGCTGTTACAGCTGGGATGTATATTACCCCGGAACGGTGTGAGAATGCGAATTTTACGGAGCCAGAGTATCGAATGGGTGAAGCGATGGCCGTTGCTCCAGGGAACCCGCTTGACCTTCATAGCTATGAAGATGTTCTGACTAACCCCGATGCGACAATTACTGTCATGGCTGGTGGTGTGGAGTACGGTTATTTGCAAGACATTGCTGAAGAGTTAGGCGTTGAAGCCAATATAGAGACAGTGAATACGATTGCTGATAATTTAGCAGCACTAGAAGCTGGTCGTACGGATGCGATTACGATGACAGAGGCAACATTGCTCACCGCTTTAGAAGGTTCAGAGAACAGTAATATCGAAGTTGTCGAAGATTTTGAACAGCCTGTTGTTAATGGCGAAGAAGTGTACGGCTACGGAGGAACCGTTTTTCGCGCTGGTGATGAAGAGTTAGTCAAAGAATACAATGATCGCCTTGCGGAAATGAAAGAGTCCGGTGAACTTGTCGAGATTTATGAGAAATATGGTTTGAGTGAAGATAACTTACCTGGAGATATGACGACTGAAGAGCTTTGTGCCGGATAACGTGCGGGGTAAGGAGGAGTGAGGAGTGGCTTCTTTGTGACTCCTCCGTCCGCGTCTGCACGTTGTGTCGTTTCAAATGCAAGTGCAGACGCGGGATGACGTATTTTCAGTAGGGAGGCTTATAAGGATTGAATTTTATCGACATCTTTTTAGATATTTTAGCTGCGGCGAAGCTAACAATCGTCATTATGCTCGTTTCAATGGTTTTTATGTTTTTAATCGCATTTATTGCGGGGCTTTCACGCGTTTCAAGAAGCAAAATCGTCCGCGGTATGACATTGACATACGTAGAATTCTTTCGCGGTACGTCTTTGCTCGTGCAGATGTTTTGGATATTTTACGTTGTACCTGAGCTATTTGGCTATATATTAAGCCCATTTCTCGCAGGAGTCATTGCGTTAAGTCTAAACTATGGCGCATATGCTTCTGAAGTTGTCCGCAGCTCAATCGAGGCCGTCCCTAAAGGGCAAATGGAAGCCGGTATTGCGTTAAACATGTCGAGGCGGCAACAAATGCTACGGATCATTTTACCTCAAGCTTTTCGTCGCATGCTTCCCGGATTTGGGAATAATGTCATTGAGCTATTGAAGGGGACATCTTTATTGTCTTTAATTACCTTAACCGAAGCGACGCGCACAGCAAGAAATATTGCCAACCAAGATTTTCAAAACTATATCGAAATTTTTGGCGCGTTGATTTTAGTGTATTTCATCATTGCTTTGCCACTCGTTCTGATGACTAAATTTCTTGAACGTCTTGCCTCCAAGGGGGTGGCTAGCGTATGATCGTTAGTTCAATCTGGAACTGGGACGTTGCTATAGATGCGATGCCTGCGATGTTAGGCGGGATGTGGAACACGTTTCTCATTACCATCAGTGCATTTATCGTTGCGCTTATCGTCGGTTTAATTTTAACGATGCTGCGCCGAATTCCATTCAAGCCCTTGGCTCTGCTATTTTACGGTCTAACAGAGTTTATCCGGATGACGCCACCCTTAGCCCAATTGTTGTTTGTTTACTATGCCTGGCCGCAGATTCCAGTGGTAGGAGTAGCTTTGCCTTCATTTGTTGCTGGAACCTTCACCTTAGGAATTCATTATAGTACGTACTTATCAGAAATTTATCGTTCTGGGATTGAAGGGGTTGAAAAAGGACAGTGGGAGGCGAGTAAGGCACTTAACTTTAGTCGATTTGACACGTGGAGAAAAGTGATTTTGCCTCAGGCGATTCCGCCAGTCATTCCGCAATTAGGTAATTATTTAATTGTGATGTTCAAAGAAACACCATTGTTGATCGCCATCCAATTTAATGAGATGTTAAGGGAAGCATATCTCGTAGGTTCAGCGACGTATAGCTATGTTGAGGTCTTTACAATTGCTGGTCTATTGTTTTTAGTATTGAGCTATCCGTCCTCGTTGCTGATTAGGTATTTAGAAAAGCGTATGAACAATCGTTATGCACGTAAGGCAAAGAAAGTGGAGAGAAAGGGTGTAACGACATGAGTGATAAGGAATATATCGTCCAGTTTCAAGATGTACACAAGTCTTTTGACCAGCTTGAAGTGTTAAAAGGGATTGATTTAAATATAACTCCTGGAGAGAAAGTATCGATTATCGGACCGAGTGGATCAGGAAAAACGACGATTATTCGCATGCTGATGACGCTTGAGAAGCCGATGAGCGGACGAATTATTGTTGATGGGGACTACCTTTGGCATATGGAGAAGAATGGACAAATCGTTGAGGCAAATGAAGCACATTTGCGGAAAGTTCGCGGAAATATCGGGATGGTGTTTCAGCACTTTAATTTGTTTCCTCATATGAATATATTACGAAATTGTACTGAAGCGCCAATGCGCGTGCTCGGTCTTTCTAAAAAAGAAGCTGAGGAGCGCGCCGTACAAATGCTGGACAAAGTTGGATTAGCAGATAAAGTGGACAATTATCCTATTCAATTGTCAGGTGGTCAAAAGCAGCGTGTGGCCATTGCTCGTGCCCTTGTCATGCAGCCGAAAGTGATGCTTTTTGACGAGGTGACGTCTGCGCTTGATCCTGAGCTTGTCGGAGAAGTGCTCGGCGTTATTAAAGATCTAGCTGAGCAAGGTGATATGACGATGATTTTGATCACGCATGAAATGGATTTTGCATGGGAAGTCTCCGATCGGGTTGTTTTCTTAGCTGATGGAAATCTTGTAGAAGAAGGTTCGCCGAATGAGCTGTTTGAAAATCCGCAGAGCGAACGTTTAAAGTCATTTTTAGAGCGATTTCATCAGTCTCCTGTGTCGGTTTAAGGACTGCGGCCTCAAGTGTCACCAATTGTTCTCGCTGTCTCATTCGTGCTTCATCTGCTGTGCATCGTTAAAAGAGTAAGGTTAAGGTTAAGTGTATGTGACTATACGCTAGCACCTGCGTCCATTCCGGGCTCAGGTGTTTTTTTACGGCCAAGAGCAACTTCACATGTTTAGTCAAGCTGTTCCAATGGGTACATTCACTTTAACGCTGCAGATATTTTGAAAGGAGACGTATGTATGAGAGTACTTGTTGCTGGAAGTCATGGACATACTGGCCAGTTGGTTTTACAGAAGTTGCAAGAAAAAGGTCATGGCGCATTCGGAATGATTCGGGACGAAGAGCAGATTGATACGATCAATGAACTTGGTGCGACCGCTGTAGTCGCTGATTTAGAAGACGATGTTTCATCGGCAGTGGTCAGTATGGATGCGATCATATTTGCTGCTGGTTCTGGATCACATACGGGAAAAGATAAAACTGAAGAGGTTGATCGCGACGGTGCGATCCGATTGATCGAAGCTGCTCAAGCCATGCCAATACAAAAATTTGTGATGCTGAGCTCGGTTGGCGCTGACAAACCCGAAAAAATGCCGGAGGAAATAAGGCATTACATGGACGCAAAGCATGACGCGGATGAGATGCTTGTCGAGAGTGGGCTCGACTATACAATCGTTCGTCCTGGCCGCTTGTCTCACGAACCAGGGCAAGGAATGATACGAGCGAATAAAAAATTGACTAATTATGAAGGGAGCGTGTCGCGAGAAGATGTCGCTCTTGCCCTCGTCGAGTCATTAAACACGCCGCTAACGAGCCATTTGATTTTTGAAATGCTAGACGGTGACACACCCGTCAAAGAAGCAATAACGACGGTATAAAACATGTACTTTGTTTGCAAACGGCTAGCGCATAGTCGTCTCAGAGTGTAGCAAAGTCTAAAAAACCTTTGTTTACACTCTTTTTTTTGAGCTAATCTACATCTCTCCAATCATTTTCAGCCGGTCTCCATCTTTTCGCGATGGTCAAAATCGAGTAGTAAGAGTACAAAGCGCTATGAGATTATGATATTCTATGATTAATGCATATTTTCATAGCATTGGAGGAAAGGACATGGAACAGCTGTTGCTCGTCGTCATGATTTCGGGGCTGCTCAGCTATTGGATCATCCCGTATTTCGGAAAAATCGCCGTCAAAAAAGGTTTTGTTGACCAGCCAAATGCGCGCAAAATACATAAAAAACCGATTCCATTACTAGGCGGAATGGCTATGATTCTCGTTTTTTGGTTGATGCTGACCGCTTTTTGGCTATTAAACTGGGTTGAGGGTCCATTGTACGCTGGTATGAGCATCGCACTCGGATTCATTGCGATTGCTGGCTTTTTAGATGATTATGCGAAAACGAGAAAGAAAGATTTTCCCGCACTGCCAAAACTGCTTTTGCAATTTGGTGCGGCCATCGCCGTTGTTCAGAGCGGGGTCGTCGTTTTGGGAATTGGCATTCCTTTTGACCAAAGCTATTTCGTTTTCCCGCCTTTAATCGGTACAGTTTTAACGGTACTTTGGATTGTCGGTCTTATGAACGCAATTAATTGGATAGATGGTATGGATGGCTTAGCCGGTGGGATTTCCGCAATATCTGCAGGAACATTAATGTGTATTGCTCTTGTCACTGGTGAAATTGTCTCGGCTGTCATCGCAGCTGCTGTCGTTGGGACGACGCTTGGTTACTTGAAACATAATTTTCATCCCGCCAAGATTTTAATGGGAGATACGGGCTCGATGTTTTTAGGTCTTCTCCTTGGTGTGATTTCGGTTTTAGGTACATTGAAAACGATGACGTTTGTTTCAGTCGCCATTCCAGTCTTGGCGCTTGGACTGCCGATTTTTGACAGCTTTTATGTTGTCATTCGTCGTCTGCTCTCAGGAAAATCCATTCATATTGCAGATAAAACCCATGCCCACCATCGTTTGTTAGCGATCGGACTGACACAAAGACAAGCGGTTACGTTTTTGTACCTTGTTGGATTGTGTCTTGGCTTGTCATCCGTCATCTTGACATTAGTGACGATATAAATGTATAGAACTGACTTGAATGAGGAGATAAGAAAAATAGTCCCTTTATCAAGTCAGTTTTTTTGCTTATCGATGTGATTGATCGGCGATTGATTGTAGGTAAATAGGGAATGTTAATAGAAGATCGTATACAGTGGATGAGTGAACAGAGAAAGGATGTATGACCTAATGAATACAAACATTTATATCGGTTCAGAGATAGACCCGTTACAAAGTGTCGTCATTCATCGCCCAGGTGATGAGCTTGAAAACTTAATGCCTCAGTATATGGAGAGACTATTGTTTGATGACATTCCTTATTTGCCAGCGATTCAAAGAGAACATGATATTTTTGCGGCAGAGCTTCAGAAAACCGGAGCTCAAGTACTATATTTAAAAGATTTGGTCGTTGACGTATTGCAGGATGATGAAAAGCGGCAATCCTTCTGTACGGAATTTTTACAACGTTATTATTCATTTGAACATGATATTTATCAAGAAGTGCTTTCATATCTAAAAGAGCTGACAGCTGAGGAGTTGTTTCAAACGGTTACTACGGGGATTAAAAAGAAAATGATTGCCTCAAAGCGACCCCTCCACCTTGCAGATATGATTGGACAATCATACCCTTTTTATGTTGATCCGATGACGAACCTTTACTTCTCAAGAGATGCACAGTCTGTGATCGGTGACGCCGTTTCAATCAATATGATGGATCAAAAGGCACGTGCTTGTGAGCCCTTTTTAATGGAAACTGTATTTCAACAGCATTCAAAGTTTGTCGGACAAGCTTCACACCTATGGTTGAATCGCGAGCATGGATATCGTATTGAAGGCGGCGATATTCTCGTTTTACGGCCTGATGTACTGGCGATCGGCATTTCCGCACGCACATCACCGCAAGCAATCGAAAGCTTAGCAAGGACTCTTTTTACCGAGAAATCTGCGGTGACAAAAGTGCTTGCGATTGAGCTCCCAAAGAAGCGAGCATTCATGCATTTAGACACGGTTTTTACAATGGTCGATCACGATAAGTTTACCATTCACCCGGCAATCCTAGGTTCACAGGAGAGTGTGTTTTTGCTAGAACCTGCGGAGGACGGTGAGATTTCTATCACACGACAGAGCCATTTGCAGGAAGCACTGGGACGAGCGCTGGATCTCGCTGAGGTCACCTTTATTCCTTGTGGCGGAGGAGATCCGATCACAGCAGCGCGTGAGCAGTGGAGTGACGGTGCCAACACATTTGCGGTCGCACCAGGAAAAGTGATGACTTATGAGCGTAATGCAACGACAAATCGACTATTACGTGAGTACGGGCTTGAGGTGATTGAAATACCAGATTCAGAGCTGTCCCGTGGAAGAGGCGGGCCACGATGTATGACCTTCCCTTTATATCGAAAGCCTTTATAAAAACGTTGTATTCTTATAAGAATCATCCATTGCAGCGTAAATGTTGAATCGACTTTGCTTGTGCTCAAACGGACTTTAGGAGGCATTTTGAAAACAGGTGATTTACATTTTTGAAATGCCTTTTTACTTCCCCCTATTCGATCATCGAAACGTGAGAAAAAGCTTCTTTGGCAATTATAATACATTTATTAGAGAAAGTTGTAAAAAGGGGGGCGTGTCGTGAAACGAATCATGGTCATTGGCATTTCATCAGGTGTAGGAAAGTCAACATTTGCTCGAAAATTAGGGGAAGCCTTAAATATAAATGTATACCATTTAGATGCTTTATACTGGAGACCAAACTGGATAGAGGCTTCATTAGAGGATTTTTCCAAAGCCCAGCACGACATTGTGAATCAAGATCAATGGATTATCGAAGGGAATTATAGTCATACTTTTGAGATACGTGCAGAACATGCGGATACGATTATTTATTTGGAACTTCCACGCCGTGTTTGTCTTTACCGTGTTGTTAAGCGGTGGATCATGAATATTGGGAAAACACGACCTGATATGGGAGAGGGGTGTAAGGAAAAAATAGATTGGGACTTCATTAAGTTTATCGTTTTCTGACAGAAGACTCCCACTTCAAGGAATGTTAGGACGTTGTCCAATGAGTAAGTGGGAGATGAATGTCGGTTAGTCGTAAGCCTAAAAGTTGTTTCTTTTTTGTGCTATAATATCATCAGTCTAATATAAAAGAAAAGCTGAGATTTCGATGAAAATAGATGGTCATAATCATCAGTGTTTTTGATGTACTACCACCTTGTATTCGTTGTTAAATACCGTAGAAAAGTCTTTGACGACGACATGTCTGACTATGCAAAAGATATGTTTGTAAAGTGAGGTG
>NZ_JAALFC010000020.1 GCF_011058155.1 Litoribacterium kuwaitense
CTGGCATCATCTGACCGTACTGACCATGCGGATCGCCCATTTGACCTGGCATCATCTGACCGTACTGACCATGCGGATCGCCCATTTGACCTGGCATCATTTGACCGTACTGACCGTACGGATTGCCCATTTGACCTGGCATCATCTGCTGCTGAGGCATGTGAGACATCCCATCCATTGCTGGCATCGTTGCGCCATATCCAGGCATTCCCATTTGCGGTGTACTTTCATCCTGTTCATCAAACTGCATTGGACCATATCCTTGCCACGGTCCTGGCTGAGGTCCGCACCCACACGATTCATCCATTTGCGCACCTGCGACTGGGTAAGGAGACGGCATTGGCGGTGGCCCATGATGTCCCCACGGTTGTTGTCCTGGTGGGCATGGAAGTCCTGAACCTGGAAGCACAGGGCTACAAGGAACGCACGGACCTTTAGGATATGGCATCATTGGTGGTGGAGGCGGCATATATGGTGTCGATTCTTCTACTGATTCAGATTTGACCGGCTTTTCTTTTTTCGGTGGCTTAGGTTCCTCCTTCTTAGCAGCCGGTGGCTGAGGTGCTGGAGGTAGATACACATTGTACATTGATTGATGCATAAATGGCATATCTAAGGAGATGCTTTCATCGTAATGATAAGGCTGAACCGCTTTCGGTGTTTTATCTTTGTATGGTTTATGGGCGATTGGTGCCTCTTTCGGTTTTTCCTTCTTTGGTACCTCCTTCGGCTTTGCAGGCATGACAGGTGTTTCTTTTGGCTTCTTTTTCACTTGTACGCTGCCAGACGGTATTTTAATTTTCATACCAGGCATCAGCTGATCAGGATCTGAAAGCTGCGTGTTGGCTTGCTTTAACTGGGCAAAAGGCACTTGGTACTTCTGAGAAAGATTCCAGAGCGTATCGCCCTTTTGAACGATATGAATTTTCACTTCCTTTGCTCCCTTCTGAACGGTTTCCCTAGGCAGTATATGAACCTATGGGCAAATTGCTACTAAAAATATATGAGCAAAGACAAAAGGATATGTGATTTCGTCCAAACAAAGATTTGTTATAATGAACTGGAAGCTTGAAATGATGAGGGGGATTGGGCATGTCAGGAAAGAAATTACTTGGAGAAGAACGAAGACAAGCGATCTTAAAGCATTTACAGCAATCACATAAAGCACACACCGGTAGCGCTCTCGCTCAATTAACCAATGTGAGCCGTCAAGTCATAGTTCAGGATATCTCCCTTCTCAAAGCCCGTGGAGAACCGATCATTGCGACATCTGAAGGATATTTATACCTCCAGAAACAAACAACGGAGATGATTGAGAAAACCATCGTTGTTGACCACCAGAAAGACGATACGGAAAAAGAGCTATCTCTTATTGTACAATCTGGATGCCAAATTAAAGATGTAACAGTCTTGCACCCAGTATACGGTGAAATTGTCGCTAGACTAGAAATCGCAACCCCTGATGACGTCAATCAATTCGTTGAAAAAATTAAATCGAAGCAAGCTTCTTTATTGCTTCGTTTAACAGGAGGGCTTCACCTCCATACGATCGTATCATTACATCAGCATTGCATTGACCAAGCGTGCGTTAAGTTGCGAGAGGCCGGCTTCCTCGTGGAGGAAACATAACCGACAATCACCCAAAAAACGTGAACCCGTATCTTCCGGGTTCACGCCATCGTGCAGAAAAGTCATTTTACATTGTATCTACATTAAAGAAGATCATATTTACTATATTTGAGCCTGTCTTGAAAACGCTTATCAGACTAACCGTGCAAGTGAGCGCTGTGTCGTAAAACCTCAGTTTATGAGCGGATGGACGAGCAAGACACCGGACGATGGAAGAATGCGTTTGTCAACAGGCTGACATAGTCCGTTTCTTTCCAATTCACGTTTTTGACTGCGCAACTGCATTTTCAGTCGTTGCCTCCCACGACGGATAACTTCCTAAAGTACGCACTTGACAGCCAAGTGCCTCCAGCTCCGCTTTCGCCCCCGGCAAAAGAACATCGTCCATCTTTTGATCAATATCCACGAGAAAGAAATATCGACCCAACCCTGTTTTCATTGGGCGTGATTCGATTTTACTCATATTGAGCTGACGCCATGAAAATGCTGACAACACCTGATGAAGCGCTCCCGGCCGATCATTTGGCAAAATGATATGAAAAGTCGTCTTAAAACGATCCGTCGGCAGCGAGAGCTGGATCGGCTCCTTATGAAGAATTAAAAAACGTGTATGGTTATTGGCGAGGTCATGAATATTTTCTTGAACAACCGCCAAAGAAAACACATCTGCAGCCGCGCGGTTAGCAATTGCTGCATTCACAGACTCCCTCTGTTCGGCGACATATTTTGCCGCTGCTGCGGTCGACGTCATTGTCTCTGTGCCCGCATTAGGTAGCTCTTGGCGTAAAAATTGATGGCATTGAGCGAGAGCATGTGAATGAGACAGCACAGTTGTTACATTCTTCCATTGGTCTGCATAGTCGGGGTGCATTAATAAATGCTGTTGAATAGGTACAATAATTTCTCCAACGACAGGTAACGTATTTTCGTGAATTAAATAATCAATCGTCAAATTCACTGAGCCTTCTAATGTATTTTCTAGGGGAACAAGCGCATAATCAACATCCCCATTACTCACCGCATCCATACACGACGGGATGGTCGTATATGGCACGTGCACTCCATCCGGAAAAGCCCGGGATACCGCTTCCGACGAGAATGTTCCTTGTGGTCCCAAATACCCTATTTTACTCATGAAAGTTTCCTCCCTCGGAAGTTCAGTTACATATTACGCCCCGGTACCTACTAGCTCCACTTTTTCAATAAAATCAAGCTCTCGAAGTACGTTCAGCATATCACCAAGATCTGCATTAATTTTTGAAATATCCATTGATAATGTAACATTCGCCATTCCTTGCAGCGGTATCGTTTGATGGATCGTTAAGACGTTACAATCAAACTCTGCCACAATCGACAGCAGACGAGACAATGTCCCAGAATGATCGTGCAAGTGAAAGAACAATGAAACAATCCGATCTTTCACCATTGTTGAAAACGGATAAACCGCGTCTCTGTAGCGGTAAAATGCGCTACGACTTAAACCGACGCGGTCAGCGGCCTCATGAATCGTTGACGCTTTTTTTCGTTCCAACAATTCTTTTGCTTGCAACGTTTTTCGAGCTGCTTCAGGCAAAATGTCCTCACGAACTAAAAAATATTTTGGTCCTTGCGACGTGTCCTCAGGCTGAAAGGGCGTTGCCTTTTTAGCGCTGTATTGTCGTTCATCTGCTTTTTGTTTTCCACTTGGCGGAACGATAAATTTAATTTGCAGCGCGTCACCGGTAATATTTTTAACCGTATCAGCGACAAGATCAGTGAAATGAGCGGATAACCAATCTTTAGCATTCTCGCTCGCTACGGCCACGGTAAGGCAGGAATGATTTAGATCATATATTTTCGTTGTTGTAAACCACATTTCATAGCTGGGTTTACTCACTTCTGTTTTTATTTTTTCGAGTGTTTTGTCCCAGAGCTCCGTGAGGTCCTGCACCCAAAACCCTCCCTTGTCCATCAAAGTCAATCCTTTTACGAAATCGAACCTTTCTGGAAGATCGTCAATAGACATCACCTGTTAGATCAATGTCCGCTTCCATAAAGAAAGTGGTGCGCAACATTTCCCAAAGCTTTTATGCTCTCATGAAAGCCGCTATTCAACAAATTCAAATTCGTAATCCATAATTCTTACAATATCGCCGTCTTTAGCTCCTTTTTCCCTTAAAGCTTCGTCAACGCCCATACTCCGCATTTGCCGCGCAAAACGAAGAATAGACTGATCTCGGGAAAAATCCGTCATTTGGAACTTCTTCTCTAACTCCGACCCTTGTAACACGAAGGTGCCGTCACTATCTCTCGTAATGAAAAAGCTAGGCGCCTCTTCACCAGCTTTATATAGCTGATGAGACGATTGCTCTTCTTCTTCATTCAATGGGAAGGCAGGTGTCTTTTCAACGAGGTCGGCGATGACATAAGTCAATTCTTTCAGTCCTTGCCGTGTTGCCGCTGACACTGGTACGACCGTGACCGTCTCACCGACAGCCTTTTTAAAGGCTTCAAGATGCTCCTCAGCTCCAGGCAAATCCATTTTGTTTGCCGCTACGACTTGGGGCCGCTCTAACAGTCGCAATTGATATTGCTTTAACTCCTCATTAATTTTCTGAAAGTCCTCTAGAGGGTCTCTCGCCTCAACCCCTGCCATATCAATGACGTGAACAATGACTTTTGTGCGCTCGATGTGGCGCAAAAACTGGTGTCCAAGTCCATGCCCCTGAGAAGCACCTTCAATGAGCCCGGGAAGATCAGCAATGACAAAGCTTCGCCCATCTTCTGTTTCTGAGACACCTAAATTTGGCTTTAGAGTCGTGAATGGTAATCGGCAATCTTAGGCTTTGCCGCTGACATGACAGACAGAAGTGTTGACTTCCCAACGGAAGGAAAACCTACGAAACCAACATCGGCAAGAAGCTTTAATTCAATGCGAATCGTCCGCCCCTCAGCCGGCTCTCCTTTTTCAGAAAGCTCAGGCGCGGGGTTTGCTGGTGTCGTGAAACGAGTATTGCCACGACCGCCTCTCCCTCCGCGTGCAATGACAGCACTGCTTTGGTGGGCAGTTAAGTCTGCAAGACATTCTCCTGTCTTCTCATCATACACGACTGTTCCCGGCGGCACACTTACGATGAAAGGCGCTGCATTTTTACCATGCTGATTTTTAGACATTCCATGCTCACCGCGTTTTCCTTTAAAATGACGTTGATAGCGAAAGTCCATTAACGTCCGCAATCCTTCATCTACTTGAAAAACGACATCGGCACCATTGCCACCGTCACCACCAGCGGGGCCACCTTTTGGAACATATTTTTCACGACGGAAAGCGACCATTCCGTCGCCACCATCGCCACCTTTTACATATACTTTTACGTGATCTACAAACATCTTTCCACCTACGTTTCACCAAATCGCTTTATTCATTTACATGATCTATATGCGATTTGAAAATGAGCGGTCATCTCAACTGATAAGATGCCTTCTTTCGATTGAGCACACTGATGCACTTTATAAGGAGTCATCCATTTCTGTAATGCACGAGGGTCTGTCAGCTTTCCTTCAAAAGCGATATTACAGTAAACGACGGTATCTGTGAATTCTAAGGATAACGACACCCATGGCTGTGTATTTGGATTTACACTTCTTTCAATTAAGTTCATAAATGACGCAAACAGATGACATAGCTGCTGGTCCAAGTCAGGAATGGCACGTACATCACCAAACACTTCATAGTCAAGGCGACAAAAATGTGGAACCAAAGAAAACGTCACCAAATACTCGGTAAACCTTGGCGTTTTCATCCGAAATAGCTTTTCTTCATTCACAACCTTAAACAGCGCTTCATCTATAATACGTTCCACTTGATCAATATGGTTTAATTGAAGGTTTCCCCGGATCATTTGCAAAGTATTCAACCAGTCATGTCGATAATACCGTATTAACTCTTCATGGCTCCAGTTTTTCATCACTCGTCATGACTCCTCAACATATCTTTCTGCACTCCATTATAGCAAAAACAATTGAGAATATGAAAGCCACCATTTCAAGTATCAAGGACTCAATGTGCTATGGGCTATGATCATTGGTTTAGCTTCACAAGAACGGCAGACAGAAGTATGGTCAAAGTAATAAAAAAACCCCGACCTCTGGCCGGAGTTTTTTAGTCATTGATTTATGCTTCCTGGGCAACTGGGTAAACACTCACACGCTTGCGATTACGTCCAACACGTTCAAAGCGAACGATGCCTTCTGTTTTAGCAAATAGCGTATCATCTCCACCACGACCTACGTTGACACCTGGATAAATCTTTGTTCCGCGTTGACGGAAAAGGATTGAACCACCTGAAACCATTTGTCCGTCGGCACGCTTCGCGCCAAGACGTTTAGAGATGGAGTCACGACCGTTCTTTGTACTACCTACCCCTTTTTTCGATGCGAAAAATTGCAAATCGAGCTTCAACATATGGATACACCTCCTTTACAATGATTAATTCTCGCTATAAGAGACAAATTCACCGTACTGACGTACAATGGTTCGAAGAGAAGAAAGCATGGCTTCGAGAAGCAACTGCACCTTTTCTTCTTCAGCATCACTCACGCTCGCGGGAATTTTACAAGCAAGATAGCCGCCTTCGTGTTCATTCTGCTCAATATCTAACGTCTGACCAGAAAGCTCCATAGCAGCATTCAAACCACCAATGGAGACAGCTGAAACAGCTGCGCACACGAGATCCTGTCCATATGGACCGCTTTCCGCATGCCCGGTAATCTCTACAGACTTAAAACGCTTCGTCTTTAGATCACGGGATACATGTATCCTAACCATCGCTTACGCGTTGATTTTTTCGACAGTTAATTTTGTGTAAGGCTGACGATGACCTTGCTTACGACGGTAATTCTTTTTCGGCTTGTATTTATAAACCGTAATTTTCTTTGCTTTACCTTGCTTTGCTACTTTTGCCGTTACAGTCGCACCATCAACATAAGGAGCGCCTACTTTAACAGCTTCTCCTCCAACAAAAACAACTTTGTCAAAAGAAATCGTTGAGCCTTCTTCTCCGTCAAGCTTCTCGACGTAGATCTCCTGGCCTTCTTCAACTTTAATTTGTTTGCCACCAGTTTCAATAATTGCGTACACGTTCAATGCACCTCCCTTAATTTGTACCAAGACTCGCCATTTATGGTGCACTGTGTGCTTAGAACCAATAAATGTGCGGTTTGCAGCAGCTCCGAGGGGCGCTACAAATACCTTTGAAATTCTACCATATACAATTGAACAATGTCAACAATCATCAGCGGCTCCCTTCATGTCGTCAACATTGCCTGCCCGTATGACGTCAGCAGCATCATACTTTACACTGGCATCTGCCTTAATAAATACGCGCGGATGCAGCTGTAGCCGATGCAGTGTTGCGATAAATGAAGGGTTACTTGTCCATTGTGGATGGAGACGAAGCAATACAGCTTCTTCATCACGATCTGGATATGCAGATTGAACGACTTCTTGTATGCGGCGGAGAAACTCCTCATCTGACACGACCCGCCCAGTCCCTTGACAACGTGAACATGACTGCTCAAGCCTTTCAAAGAGTGGTCGACCTCCCCGCTTACGAATTAACTCGTACATCCCCATGGCTGTAAAGCCGAACGATTCTGTTCGAGCTTTGTATTGTTTCAGACGCCGTAACAACTCTGCCTCAATCTTCTGTCGCATACTTTTGTCTTGCATATCAATAAAATCAATGACGATCATTCCGCCAATGTCTCGCAGATGTAGCTGCCGCGGAATCTCGCGTGCCGCTTCAAGGTTCGTTACAAAAATGGTTTGCTCTTTTTCCCGTCCACCTAGCGCTCTTGTCGTATTTACATCGATGACAGTCATCGCTTCAGTAGGCTCGATGACAAGCTCTCCTCCGCTTTTTAAAGAAATGACATTTGACAAAACACTTGCGATTGCAGTGTCAATCCCATGCTTAGGAAACAAGGAACTCCCACATTCATCAATCTCCCAGTGAACTTGGTCGGTCATAAAGTTTGCCGAAAGCTTGTTTTTCAATGATCGGCTGTTTGTCACAATGTGAAGCGTTGCTTGCTGTGACGCCTCAACTAAATAATCTTCAATTTTTGAAGCTTGGCGTGATAAACGTTGTACGTTAGAAGCCTGACGAAATTGATGACAGATCGCTTCATGCTCTTTTTTCTTACTAAAAAAAGATGCCTCTAAGGCGAGGTCTTGTATTGCTTCTGCATTTGTTCTAAATAATACCCCTTCACCTTTTGTACAGACGCGCTTCGCTAGTGAGAGTAAGCGTTCTTTCGCCGTTTGCTCCTTTATCTTTTTTGACACAGCAATATAATCGCTCTCAGGCATATAAACTAGCCCGTGAGCTCGATACTCTAACTTCATTGTCAAGCGTGCCCCTTTATCGGCAAACGGCTCCTTTTTAACTTGCACCAACACTTTTTGACCATGTGACAAAGCGGATCGGATGGAGGCTGACCCCTTTGCGGTCAACTCACTTACTGGCAAAAACCCTTCTTTCTCTGCACCAAAGTCAATAAAAGCCGCCTGAAGCGAAGGTACAACCTTGGTAACTCGCCCGACAAATATATCAAAAAGTTGAGGACGATCGCCTTCCTCCTCAATCACAATATCACTAAGCGCACCATTTTCCACCGCAACGAGCCGCTTCGGAATGGTTTGCCCATCAATGAACACTCTTCTCACATCCATAAGCATCCCTCCACTCTATTGCGTATTGTACCTCGTTTCTGTAGGAGGGTGCAAAAGATCACCAATCACGCGCTTATTCCCGTCTGTTGACATATAGGCTTTAGCAACTTGATGATCCCAGAGAGGTATGTTTCGCGAATCAACTTCTACATAAAAACACGTCTTTATCCCACGATGAATCTCGCAACACGCTTCACTAAGAGGTGTATGAACAGCAACCGTCTTTTGATTCACCCGATAAAGCGAAGGATCTTGCTTGCCAGCGCGTTCAATTAAAAATTGCATAAAGGCATAAGGGCGCTTTTTCCACAAATCTAAATGTGTATAAATTAAAAACAATGCCATAAGCCACATATGGAGGGAAGACACCTTTACAAGCACAGCTGTACTGACTGCTATGATACAAAAAAAGGAAGACAGAATGACATAACGCTTCGTCGCTCGACTATAGTTCTGAAACAATGAAAGAACTGCATAAAGCAAGCGGCCTCCATCAAGCGGATGAATTGGCAGGAGATTGAAACAAAGGAGGGAGGCATTACAGCCAAGCCAAAAAAAATAGAGCTCTACCGTAAAGCCTGGCAAAATATTTAATAAAGAAAAAGGAATGAAAAGAAGCCAAATATGTTGTAACGGCCCGGCAATGGCAACGATCACCTCTTGATAAAAAGGAGCATTGCCATAGGCATTCGTATGAATGACTCCACCAAAAGGAAATAATTCAATGCGCTCTAACCGCCACTTAAAAAAAAGCGCCGCGAATGCGTGTCCCGCTTCATGTATTAATACAACGGTTACGACAATGAGAAGCTGGCGAAAGTACCCAGTTGCAACTGCTGTCATTGCCACTACCCAAAATAGTGGATGAACATAAATTCGCGATCGAACAGTCAATCGAATGTCCCCTCTAACGGGTTTACAAAAGATTCCTTGTATTTCTTAGCAAAATAATACTGGGCCGACGTCTCTGTCCCTTTCACAGCTCCAACAACTTGACGGTCATCGATAAAGTCGTATAGCTGTACAGATACTTCGTCGAGGTTTCCATACCATGTTTCCGTATCATCACTATGTTGGACAATGACAGTCTTCCCTAACTCGTCTTTTGTCCCTGCAAAAATGACATAGCCGTAATCAATGCTTTTCACTTCTGTATTGGGCCCTGTTTCAATGACGACGCCGCGATGATCTTGACTAAAAGGCTTTGCGACCTGTCCACTCGCCGGAAGGGCTAAATTGTCAGCAGGCCCCTGCGGTATGTCTTCGATGGTCTGATCTTCCGAGGCTAAAGGCTGGGTCGACTCTTTAGTAAAAGGTAGCCAAGCAAAAGGTTCGCCAAAATGAGCACTATACCATTCTTCAACAGCCGCAAAAGAATAATTTTCGGTCATGACCGTTGATAAGAAACGTTTCGGCTCATCCATCAACGGATCATCACGTTGGACGATGACGACGCTTAGTAAAAATAAAAGTGCTGCCAGCAACATTTTTGTCAAAAACGTGTCCAGACGAAATAGTGGATGCGTCGATGCTGTGCTTTGTTTCACCGGCTCCTTGTCTGGCAAATCCTTATGCTCATACGTTGTCGCCTTCATTTGTTGACGCTTCATTTTTTGTCGAATGCTTTTTCGGACTTGATCGGCACGTCTCAAACCAAACCCCTCCTCCTTTTTGTACAAGTTTATGTGCTAAATCGCTACATATGCCGGCTTGTCTCCACCACCATAAAAAAGCAGCAATTCACAACATGGAGAGGTAAGGTTAGCAAATTCCTGTGAAAGCAAAAAAAGCATGGTGCGCTTTTAAACACACACATGCTTACATGCAGACAAAATCAACCATTTTTGATTTTCGCCTGCATCGATCCTATGGGTCACGTACAATTCTAATGAATAAACAAACGAGCAACAAACCCTTCACTTGTGAAGGGAAGAGCGGCAGGTACGCGAGCGCATTCGCCAAGCTGGCGGAAATACCAAAGTTATTTAAGCACGCATACCGAAGAAATGTTTGACTTTTTGGAAAATCGTCTTTTTCTCATCTATTGCCATTAAAGGCACAGACTCTCCTAAAATACGCCTGGCCATATTGCGATAAGCTAGTGACGCTTTGTTATCCGGATTCATTACAATTGGCTCACCATTGTTTGACGCTTTAATGACCGAATCATCATCTGCGACAATACCGAGTAAGTCAATCGCTAAAACAGACACGATTTCATCGACGTCCATCGTATCGCCTTTTTTCATCATGTGTGAACGGATGCGATTAACGATCAGCCTCGGTGATCCGATCTCCTCTTGTTCAAGCAACCCAATGATCCGATCTGCATCGCGAACTGATGAAAGTTCTGGTGTAGTCACGACGATCGATAGATCCGCACCAGCAATGGCATTGCGGAATCCTTGCTCTATTCCAGCCGGACAATCAATCAGGACAAAATCAAAATCTTGCTTTAACGTATCAATAACCTCTTTCACTTGCTCAGGCTGCACAGATGTCTTGTCCTTCGTTTGGGCAGCAGGTAACAAGGAAAGCGCATCAAACCGTTTGTCTTTGATGAGTGCCGTCTGAAGTTTGCATCGACCTTCTGCGACATCAACAAGGTCGTAAATAATTCGATTTTCTAACCCCATAATGACATCTAAGTTCCGTAGACCGATATCAGTGTCTACGAGGCAAACGTGTTTTCCGGCAAGTGCCAGAGCCGTTCCTAGATTGGCGGTGGTCGTCGTTTTTCCGACGCCCCCTTTACCGGATGTGACGACGATAGCTTCTCCCACCTTACATTCCCCTTTCTAGCTTCATAAGTTTCGACTTAGCTTGAGCGAGAATTTGAAGACGGTCGATACGAATCTGATCTGCTCCCTCATCGACAAATGCGCATTCCATCGTTTGTTCTTCTTGATGGGTATCTGGTGGACGACTCACTACTTCACTAATTCGAAGCTGCATCGGTTGCATTACAGAAGCACAAATGACTGCATCCTTACGACCAGAGGCACCAGCAATGGCCGTACCTCTTAAGGCACCCATGACATAAATGCTACCACCAGCCTTAACCGTTCCTCCGGGATTGACATCCCCAATGAGTAGCAAGTCGCCTGGTGTCTCAATCACCTGACCAGAGCGAACAACTTTAACTAAGCGTTCGATCTGTTGCTCACGATGCCACTGGAGCGCTTTTTGCACAGACACGACATCCGAATCGATCGCTGTGACAACTAAGTTCTTCTCTTTCCGCACGAGCTCTTTCAACTCTTCCTCTTGTTCCTCGTTCAAATAACGATAGTTTGTCTTTAATCTCACATCAACAAGTAACGACCGGTCCATTTCCACCGGTGTACTTGCTAGTTTATCCTTTAGTTCTGCCAGGAGCTCTTCATAGCTGCACTGATCGTTCAGAACAAGTGTTAAACCGTCTTTAGTGCCTTTAATAGCTACATTTTGCTGTGTATGCTCCCGCATGCTTTTCACCTCATAGCAAATGGATTCGACGACGTTGACAAAGAACCCTTTTTCATTAAGACGTTCTTAATTTTTAATCGGATCCGCAAATTCAGCCTTTGCAATCAAGTACTCAAATGGCTTGTAGAGGATAATACAAAAAATGGCATTAAACACAAGAGTCGGTAATAAACGTACATACGCAAAAGCTTGCAACGGATCCGATGTAAAACCGATAAACAATAAAACCCCATAGGTGATCCATTCAACTGCAGCAATACCCGCTGTACAAACGATGAGCGCCACGATCAGTGTGTCTTGAAAATATTTGGACCACACCCCGATCATATAAGCCATGAGCGTGTATGAGAACGCATATATTCCGATGAGTCCAGTATAATATACGTCGTAAAGTAAGCCCATCGAAATGCCGTAGAGGATGCCGAGCGAACGTCCTTGCTTGAAAGCGAGCAAAAAAACTGCTACGAGAGAAAAGTGCGGTATAACGAGCCAATCCTGCTCTCCAAAAGCACCAGGCAGCCACTCAGTTACCGTGCTTTCCATCATAAAGAGAATCAGCACAACAAAGGCAAGAAGGAATTTATACATTACTCCTCCTCCTCGCTATTAACATCCTCAGGCGACACAGGAGTAATCTCGGGATCAATGATCATGACATGGCTCATCTCGTAAAATCTGAAGCCGGCTTCACATATGCTGTCTGCGTCAAACCATACTCATCAGGAACGGCTTCCAATACGGTACCGATCACAAGCCCTTTCGGAAAGTTGCCACCAAGACCTGAGGAGATGACTGTTGCCCCTTCAGTAATATCGAAGCTCGTTTTTATTTTCGTAAACATGAGTGCTTCCCGCTCTTCATTAAACCCTTCAATTAAACCAAAAATGGACTCGTCTCCCTGTACAATGGCCGAGATGGTATTCGTTCTTTCTTCACTACTTAAAAGCTGAACTGTAGACGTAAACGCTTGAACATTTCTAATCTGGCCAATGACACCCTCGGCAGTCATCACAGCCATATTTTTTTCCACGCCGTGCTGCGAACCTCGATTGACTGTCACGAGCTCATGCCAGCGATCTGGGTTGCGCCCAATCACAGACGCATGAATCGCTGAATAACCTGAGAGGCTGTCCTCTTTTTTAATAAATTCCGCAGCTCCTCATTTTCCTTTTTTAACGCAGTGACTTGAACGGCCATACTTGAATACTCATCCATTCGTGACTTTAATAGCTCATTTTCCTCATATACCCTGCGAAGATCACCTACATTTTCAACCACTTCTTGAATCCCCGATAATGGCGCCTGAACGACCCATTGCCCCCAGCCAACGACATCTTTAATAAACACTTCGGGCCAAGTCAAATCTCGACGTTCATTCATTGAAATGCCGATCAATGACACAAGAACAATGATACAGACGAGCAAAAGAATTAAGCGTTTATTCTTCAAAAAAGGAGGCATGCAAGCACCCCTTTACGACTTACGCGAGCGTGCGGTTATACCTGCTTTTGAACGGAATAGATGCAAATTCTCAAGTGCTTTTCCAGTTCCTATGGCTACACAATCAAGAGGGTTTTCTGCTACGAGAACAGGCATTTTTGTTTCCTCGCTCATCACCTTGTCCATATTCCGCAACAAAGCACCTCCACCGGTCAGAACAATGCCGCGATCCATAATATCAGCTGCGAGTTCAGGAGGCGTTTTTTCTAATGTATTTTTCACGGCCTCTAAGATCGAATCCACGGTATCCTTTAATGCGCCTGAAATTTCCTCGGCTGTCACTTCAATCGTTTTTGGAAGTCCTGTAAGTAAGTCTCTGCCACGAATATCTAACGTTTCTTTCTCTTCAGGCTTGCCTGCAGAACCAATTTCCAGTTTTAGTGACTCAGCTGTACGAACACCAATCATGAGGTTGTACGTTTTTTTAATATATTGAATGATGGCATCATCCATTTCGTCACCTGCTACGCGAATGGACTGGCTTGTAACGATTCCGCCCAAGGAAATAATCGCTACCTCTGTCGTTCCTCCACCGATGTCAACAACCATGCTCCCTGTTGGTTCCCACACTGGCAGATCAGCGCCAATCGCAGCTGCGAAAGGTTCTTCAATCGTATATGCTTCTCTAGCACCCGCCTGTTTCGTCGCATCTTCAACCGCACGCTTTTCAACCGCTGTAATGCCACTCGGAACACAAACCATAACATTTGGCTTACGCGTGAACGATGAAAGGTTCTTTTGGGCTTCCTTAATAAAATGCTTGATCATCGTTGCCGTTGTCTCAAAATCAGCAATGACGCCATCTTTCATCGGTCGTTTCGCGACAATATTTCCCGGTGTTCGACCAATCATATTCTTTGCATCGTTTCCGACCGCTTGAATTTCTCCCGTATCCGTGCGCATGGCAACGACAGACGGTTCTCTTAAAATAACACCTTTATTTTTTAAATAGACCAAAGTATTTGCCGTTCCGAGGTCTATACCCATATCTTTTGTAAAACTGCCAAATCCAAACATGTATGTATACTCCCTTTCTCATCCCAATGTCGCAGCCTGACCGTACGTCATTCAGACATGTACGATTCTTATATCATTTTTCAATTCGTTAGTCATTTAAAGAATACTTTTATTATAAGGGATTGAACGCATTTTAGATAGGCGTTAGATGTATCCTTTTTCACGCAAACTAATAAACTGTTCATTTCCGATAATTAAGTGATCAACTAGCTCCACACCGAGCACTTTCCCACATTCTGATAAGCGTTTTGTTACCTCTATATCTTCTTGACTTGGAGAGGGGTCTCCGCTCGGATGATTATGAACACAAAGCACTGATGCTGCCGACGCTCGGATTGCTTCCTTAAAAACCTCACGAGGATGAACGATCGACGCATTTAGGCTTCCAACAAAAATTGTTTTCTTTTCAGTCACATGATTTTTCGTATTTAAGAATAAACAGACAAAGTGCTCCTGCTTAAGGTGCTTCATTTCTTCCATAACATACATCGAAGCATCGTGTGGACTACGAATGACCGTCGGAGCGCCCCCTTTTTCATTCGCTAGCCGGCAAGTCAATTCCATAACGGCCAGGAGCAAGGTCGCCTTTGCTTGACCAATACCTTTCGTTGACGTTAATTCAGCTAAAGATGCCTCCTGCAATTGCGCGAGTGACGGAAATGCGGTCAACAAGCGCAAGGAAAGCTGCATGACGGATTCATCCTTCGTCCCACTTTGCAAAATAATTGCTAGAAGTTCTTGATTCGACAAATGCTTCGCCCCATGGTTGATCAGCCGCTCTCTCGGCCGGTCGTTTTGCGGCACATCCCGAATCATGATCGGCTTGTTCATAACCCACCTCTTTCATTTTACTAAAGGGTGGCATCCAAAACGCTGAAGCTTACGGTATGTCCGAGCGATGGGCAATCCGACGACATTATAATAGTCTCCATAAATTTGCTTGACAAACAATGCTCCAGTGCCTTGAATGCCGTAGCCTCCAGCTTTATCATAAGGCTCGTTCGTAGCAATATAAGCGGTGATTTCCGCCTCCGAGAGAGGCCAAAAGTGCACTTCTGTTGTCTCGACAAACACTTCATCTACCGCTCCATTCACGATCGCCACTCCCGTCGATACGTGGTGAACCTTCCCTGATAAACACTTTAAAAACGAAGCAGCCTCATCCTTATTTTGCGGCTTCGCCAACAGCTCATCATCAGAAGAAACAACAGTGTCTGCTGCCAAAACAATACGAGAGGTGTGCAAAGACTGATAAACGTTTTGTGCCTTTTCATAGGCAAGACGTTTGGCATTTTCTTGCGGGCTTGCAGCTTGAGCAAATTTCTCATTGATTTGACTAGGGACCACCGTACAATGATAGCCGAAGGATTCGAGTAACTGAAGACGTCTAGGTGAGCCGGATGCGAGGACTAAAGAATTCATTCAAACACTTCCATTCTTTAATAAACACATGAGGAGAGAAAGGTGTATGCAAGTGTAGCAAACCTCCCTCTCCTTTAAAAATGCAGAAAATCCATTTTCTCTGCTCATAGGCTTCGTTAAGAGAGCATTTTTTATGACGGAAAGATAGACATTCATCCTATCAATTGAAACAAGAAGTTTTTTATTCAACCAATTCACGTTATTCGGCCGAAAGCTCCAATAGCTTTTTGGTCGTAAGGTTCTCTATTTCACTGCGCGAATTAGCTTCTAATAATTGATCGTGCCACGCTGTCTTATCTGAACCCTGCATTGATTCACTCACAACCGCACGAACTTCAGCCAGCGTTTGCTCAGCGTCCAGCGCTTGTTGTACAGCGAGTGTAGTATTTGCTACATTCGTCTCCGGAAGCTCCACACGAAAAGGTTTTACGTACGTTTCGATATTAGGCAACTGGGCCGCCAGCTTCTTTCCAGCGAGTTCACTGGCAGCCAGCCGGTGAATCAAATACGTTTGTCCATTGGAATTCCATAAAAAGACAGAAACAGCTTGTTCGTTAAGCTTTTCTTGTATTTGTTCAGCAGCTTTTACATCCTCAAAAACACCGAGTTGGACCGCATACCCTTCATAAGTGGTCGAAAACGACGAGCTGTTCGGCTCAATCTGTGAAACAGACGCTGTTGACGTAGACGTAATGTCCGCCTGGGAAGATGCCACAGAGGAATGAGGATCTGAAAAAAGATATAAAAGACAAAAGCCGAAAAAGATCCCTACAATCACGGCTGAAAATGCGGAAAAAACATTTCTTTCCCGTAAAAGGCCTTGCCCTGCTTAAGTTTAGAAAAGACAGCTTTTCGACGGTTTTTTCGTAAGTTTTCTTTTCAGCATTAAAGTTAGGTAATACCCAGTCCATAGCCTTACTCTCGATCACTAACTCCTCTCGCTTCTCTTCCTTTACATGAGTATGAGGATGAGAGGTTTGCCCCCATTGTTTCTCATCATGAACAATGGCGTGGCGTGCAGGTTTTCCGTTCACAAGTACAGCGATTTCCTCATTTTTTTTCCGTTCAACACGTGACCTCCTGTCCAACTGATTCTTTACTGTCTAGTATATTTTCGTAGAATCAAAAAAAGAACAACAACTCACGATAGAGTTGATGTTCATAGCATGTAGACATAGACTTTTTTAGGCTTCATTTCAACCTTCATATATTGCACTTGACGACGCTCATTAGCCGAGTTGAGAAGGTAAACAAAGACGTGAATAGAACCTGAGAGGACTAGAGGCAACACGCCACGGATAAAAAAACAACAAATAGACAATTCTTTTTTTATTAAAACCTATTTAGGAACCAGCAACGAGCCACTTCATCATTGTATCACCCCAAAACAAAATGAGGATCGTCGCTCCTGAAATGAAGGGGGCAAAAGGAATGGCTTCTCCTCTTTTAAGACGGCCTGCCAAACGAAAAATGATTCCAAATAGCGCACCTAATAAAGAAGCGAGAAACAGAATGAGTAGTGTCTCTTTCCATCCTGCTACAAAACCAATGACTAGAAACAGCTTGACATCTCCGACACCCATTCCGCCACGACTGACCAACATAATAAAAAACAAAACACCGAAGCCAACACCAGCACCAATCATCGATGCAGACCAACTCGTTTCCGGATGTAAAATGTGGATGACCATTAATAGACCACCGGATACGAGAAGAATATTGTTTGGGATCTTCATATAATAAACGTCTGCAACTGAGACCATATGTAAAAGGGCAATAAGGAGTAAGGCGACTGCCGTATCCCATTGAAACCCAAAAATAGCAATCGCCAAGCCAAACAAGAGAGATGTGCCTATCTCTGTCAAAGGTAAAATGCTTGAAATCGTGTCCCCGCAGTGGCGACAGCGCCCTTTCTGACATGCGTAGGACACGATTGGCAAAAGTTCATACCAGCTTAGTTGGATAGAGCACATATCACAATGAGAACGCGGGGTAATAATGCTCATCGACTGCGGCACACGCTGGCCTACAAGGGTGAAAAAAGAGCCTGCAATCAAGCCGATCAGCATAAAACACCCAATCCAAAAGGCTTCCATGTGCCGAGTCCTCCTTTAAGACACCGTCAACTAAAATACGTACGTACTTCTTGAATAAACGACAATGAGCCTGTGATGACGATAGGTATATCTTCCTGCAGCCATGCCTCTAAAGTCTTCTGCCAAGAATCAGTGACGCTCACATCACGACCTTTTTTATACCTCTGACAATCGACTACTGTCCAGGCGCGCGGATGGGCAAAAGGGGCCAGCGTAACGTCAGCATGCGAATGCTCCAGAACGTCTAGCATCTCCACAATATTTTTATCTTGAAAAGCGCCAAACAGAATATGAGCAAATTGATTTTTGAGCCGCGCTTGCACCGTTACGCATAGCGCTTTAATCGCCGCCGGATTATGGGCGCCATCCATGATGACAAGCGGATTTTTAGTGATCACCTCAAACCGCCCCGGCCACGTCACCTCTTCTAAGCCAGTGTCGACTGCTTCTACAGGGATAGAAAACTGTATCCTCGACAACACATTGATCGCTTTCAAGACGAGGGCAGCATTATGAGCCTGATAACCGCCGTATAAGCCTACATTCCACGATGAGTCATTGGCGACAATGCTACCTTCCCTGTCATTAAACGTGAAGGAGATACCCTTACTATCGTATGTAAGGTCGTCATATGAAAAATGTTCTCCTATTTGATAGTAAGGACTGTGATTTGCAATTGCTTTCTCTTGAATGGCATGTATGGCGTGATCGTCAAGAGCACCGGAAATCACAGGGCATTTCGGCTTAATAATGCCTGCTTTTTCTCTTGCAATGTCAGAAAGCGTTGTACCTAAAATGGCTTCATGATCCATTCCGACACTCGTAATTATTGTTAACATTGGCTGAACGATATTGGTCATGTCAAGTCTGCCGCCTAACCCCGCTTCAACGAGAAGGATGTCAGGTTTTAATGCTCTCGACCATAAAAAGAAAACGAGGGCGAGCATTTCGTATTCGGTCGGTTCACCAACATCATCCCAAGTTTGTGCTTGCGCGATGTTTTCTGCTTCAGCAACGTACGTGCTAAAATCCGCTTCCGAAATTGGATGCTGATTGATACAAAGCTGATCGCGATACTCCATTAAAGCTGGTGAGCTCATTGTGCCAACGGTATATCCTGCGTTTTCGAGAACACTCGCTAACATACGCAAAGTGGAGCCTTTTCCATTCGTTCCGGCGATATGAACAATTGGAACGCTATTTTCTGGGTGATCCGCCGCCTTAGCAAGGCGAAGCATTCGGTCGAGTCCGGGCTTTATCCCGAATGCTCCTCTGCCTTGGATCAATGCCAGCGCTTGTTGATAGGTCATTGGTGTTCCTTTAATTCCGAAATTCGTCCAGCAACGACCGCTCTTTTCTCTTTATAATCGACGGCTTTCTTCCGCTCCTCTTCAACAACAGCGGCTGGCGCCTTGCTCACAAATTTCTCGTTCGCAAGCTTCGCATCGACACGCGCGACCTCTTTATCAAGCTTCGCCAATTCGCTCTCTAAACGCTCCACCTCGGCTTGGATGTCAATGAGCCCTTCGATTGGAATAAACAGCTCCACGCCTGTTAACACAGCCGACATCGCCTTATCCGACCCTTCAGCCTTGTGATCAATCGTCAATTCTTCCGTTTGGCAAAAATGCTTTAAATAGGCGGATTGTGTTTTAAGTTCTTCAGCAATCTCGCTCGTTTTCGTTTTTACAATCAGCTTAATCGGTCTTGACATCGGTGCATTAACCTCGGCGCGAATATTACGCACAGCACGAATGATGTCCATAATGCGAACCATTTGCCTAGATCCATCCTCATCAGCGACAACATCACTTGGTTTAGGCCATTCGGCAATCACGATGCTGTCTCCTTCATGGGGGAGGTGCTGCCAAATTTCTTCGGTAATAAAAGGCATATATGGATGGAGCAAGCGCATTGTCTGATCAAGGACATACGCAAGTACGGAGCGAGCCTGATTTTTTGCGACTTCATCTTCGCCATACAACGGAAGCTTTGCCATTTCAATATACCAGTCACAAACGTCGTCCCAGATAAAATTGTACAGCGCGCGTCCTGCTTCGCCAAACTCGTATTTATCAAAATTGCGGGTGACGGACACAATTGTTTCGTTTAGACGATTTAAAATCCATCGGTCCGCGATCGACGGCGCTTTTTCAATGTCAATCTCTTCATACGTAAAGCCTTCCATATTCATCATCGCAAAGCGTGATGCGTTCCAAATTTTATTAGCGAAATTCCACGTTGACTCGACTTTTTCCATCGAAAAGCGCAAATCTTGCCCTGGTGTTCCTCCTGTTAACAAAAAGTACCGCAATGCATCCGCACCGTACTGATCAATTACTTCCATCGGATCAATACCATTACCGAGCGACTTGCTCATTTTTCGACCTTGCTCATCTCTCACAAGACCATGTAACAATACGTCTTTAAATGGGCGCGTTCCTGTAAATTCGATACTTTGGAAAATCATGCGGGATACCCAGAAGAATATTATATCGTACCCAGTGACGAGCACATCTGTCGGGAAGTATCGTTTGTAATCCGCTGCATTCTCATCAGGCCAGCCCATCGTGGAGAACGGCCAGAGCGCTGAAGAAAACCATGTGTCTAGGACGTCGACATCTTGTGTCCATTGGTCAATGTTTTCCGGCGCCTCTTCACCAACATACACTTCGCCTGTTTCGTTATGATACCAGGCTGGAATTTGATGCCCCCACCATAGCTGTCTAGAAATACACCAATCACGAAGATTTTCAATCCACCGCATATATGTGTTTTCAAAACGCTGAGGAACAAAATTCACTTTTTCACTCTCATTACGCTGCAAATCGATCGATTGCTTGGCGAGCGGCGCCATTTTTACGAACCATTGTGTCGATAAATAAGGCTCCACTACTGCTCCGCTTCGCTCAGAATGCCCAACCGAATGCGCGTGGTCTTCAATGTGAAAAAGTACGCCTTGCGCTTGCAAATCTTTAACGATATTTTTTCGGCACTCAAAACGATCCTGACCTTGATAAACACCAGCATTCTCATTCATCGACCCATCTTCGTTCATGACAAGTACACGTGGCAAATTGTGGCGGTCTCCAACCTCAAAGTCATTCGGGTCATGAGCTGGCGTAATTTTCACGGCACCGGAACCGAATTCACGATCGACATAATCGTCGGCCACAATTGGAATTTCACGCTCAACAATCGGCAACATTACCGTTTTACCAATAAGATGCTTGTAACGCTCATCATCAGGGTGTACTGCGACTGCTGTATCTCCGAGCATCGTTTCAGGACGCGTTGTAGCAATCTCAATAAACCCACTGCCATCGGTTAATGGATACTTCATATGATAGAAATGCCCATTCACATCTTTATATTCAACTTCAATATCCGACAAGGCCGTTTTTGTGTCAGGATCCCAGTTAATGATATACTCCCCGCGATAAATGAGCCCCTTCTTATAAAGATCAACAAAAACTTTTCGTACGGCTTTGGACAAGCCTTCATCCATCGTAAAACGTTCTCTCGTGTAGTCAAGACCAAGGCCTAGCTTCTCCCATTGTGCTCGGATGTGCTCAGCGTACTCCTCTTTCCACGCCATCGTTCGCTCAATGAAGCGCTCACGCCCAAGTTCATAGCGGCTTGTACCTTCCTCTTTCAGCTGCGCTTCAACCTTTGCTTGCGTCGAGATTCCGGCGTGATCCGTCCCTGGCAGCCACAAAACATCGTATCCTTGCATCCGCTTCGCCCGCGTCAACAAATCCTGCAATGTTGTATCCCACGCGTGCCCGAGATGAAGCTTACCAGTCACGTTCGGCGGAGGAATGACTACCGCATACGGCTCTTTCTCCACTTCTCCCTTTGCTTCAAAATATCCATTTTTCACCCAATGCTCATACCATTTCTGCTCAACCCCCTGCGGATCATACTTCTTAGGCAATTGCGCTTGTTCTGTCATTTTTTACTGACCTCCACCATTTTTTATTCAACAAAAAACTTCTCTCTCCAAAAAGGACGACAGAAGTTTGGTCGCGGTACCACCTTTATTTACGCTTTACTTGATAAAGCGCACGCTCATTCGGGATAACGGCCCTTGTACCGGTTTCTCCTACTTTAAGATTCAAAGAAACAGCTCGAGGAGGACTTCAAAGCATCTGCCTGGAACGCTCACAGCCTAAAGGCGTTCCTCTCTGAAGAAGCAGGGTGACTTTTACTCATTCCTGTCATAGCTTTGCTTTATTATATGTAAAATGTAGAGAACGGGTCAAGTGGTTATGCATATTCTAAATAGAAAGCTGACGCTTTCACTTCAGAGTCGTCGTTAATTCACCCGTCTAAAGCTGCGGAAAATTGACCTGATGACCAAACAACTCTTCGTCAAAAAGGGATTGACTTTAAAAATATGCTTCGATCGACAAGCATAAAGGAGCGATTGTAATGAAGCGTTTCTCACGCTATCGCATGCCGCCTTGGGTAAGAAAATGCTGCTTTGTCATGGAAGCATGCATTGTCCCTTTGGTGATTTTTCAACTGTTGCGCACCCTGCTTTTCCCAACTCCGCTCGACATTTTACTGCTCGGTCTTCTTATCGGACTCTTGCTCGCCTTCCATTTGAAATGGATTTAACCTATGGCTTGCCAACGCTACGATCCCTCGGTATGATGTCTCCATGATAGAAAAAGGAGAACCGTTTAGTGAATACTCAATCAATCGATTTTTTAACCCCTTACTATAAGAGAACAACCGATCGTAGCGATGGCCGTCATCTCTTGGCGATGCAAGAACTTTTCACCGCCTTCGAACTGTCTGTTGACGATTTTGACATCGTGCAAATTGCTGGTTCGTGTGGAAAGGGTTCAACCGCCCATTATTTGTCCGCAATGCTCGACGCCACGGATGTCCCGCACGGACTGTTTACGGGACCGCACCTTGAAGCTTACGAGGAACGAATGCAAATAAACGGTGTACCAATTCCACCAATCGCATTAGATCAAATTTTATTGCACATGAAAAAACACTTCAAACAAACCCAATCAACAATGTTGGGCATATGCACTTAATGATCTTGGCAGCACTCATGTGGTTTAAACAGAACGGCATTCGTCTCGTTGTATTTGAAAATGGTGTCGGCGGACGGGCCGATCCTTCTAACATTTTAAATCCAATCATTGCATGCTTAACTGAAATGACCCTTGATCATCAAGACTTGCTCGGGCCAACGCTCGAGGACATCGTTGCCGACAAAGCTGCCATCGTTAAACAGACGACGCAAAAGCTGATCCTTGGCTCAGCGAATGCCGACGTGCGCAGGCTCGTACGGGATCATGTAGCAAACACCACCATCGTTGCACTTACGGAAGAATATACGATCTCAGGGTACAACGACCGGCTCAATTACCGGAGCGAGTACCACAATGTCGCAGAGCAGCCACTCCATACAACCGCATTATTTCAAAAGCAGAATGCTGGAACGGCGCTTGCTGCCTTAGAGGCTCTGATGGCATACAACGTTCCGATTCACTGGGAACGCGCCCTAAATGCATTGTCACACGTACAGATTCCTTGTCGCTATGAAAAGCGTACATTTCGTGATGGACTTGTCCTTATTGATGGAGCTCACAATCCATACGAAATGGAAACGCTCATGAAAGCGATGGCGCTGGACAAATTTATCCCTGATCGCGTCGTCTTATCACTGACCACAGGAAGATCGAGTCTAGATATGCTTAAGCCGCTTAGCCAGCTGAATGCTTCTTTCGATGTCATTGCGTCCCCGTTTAAAGAGCGTCGCATGCCAAAAGCTGAGATTCACCAAGCATTTACAGACCTCGGTCTTTCTTGGACGTATTACGATCACCTCGACCTTTTCTTGCAAACAAGCCCATTTAAAAAACAACAGACATTAATCACCGGCTCCTTATATCTTGCTGGCGTGTTACGCACCTACATCATCGATGCTGACAGAAAGCTGCATATCAAAACATAAACCGCAGTGACCAACTGCGGTTCAGTCTCTTAACTTCTGTCGTCCACTGTCTCGCTCGTCCTCTCAGTTAAGACTACATTTGAGACATCGTGACAAACAGGCTGATAATTAACGAGAGGCTGTCAAAAAGACATTAAAAAGGCTGTTTTGCCTTCAATCTGAGCGAGAATGCCAATTAGGTTATGAATATAAACGATATCCGCTTTATTTTTACTTCGCTCAGTTTCAGACAGGTCCACATAAGTTTTGTTTTACAATTGGGCGAGAATTATCGCCTCGTCTAAGCTTTGACATGAAGCCGGACAGTCCGTCGTCATTCCAATCCTTCTGTTTCGTCTCTTAACACGGCTTCTTCCTTTTCATTTTGCTGAGAGACGGTTTGCTCTAAAGCCTCTCTCCAGAGCTCATTTGCAGCAAAGCGAGCTTCAGCATTCATCATTCGCTGAACCCACACTTGCTCCTTGGACACGTTACGTTGTTCATATTGTTTGGCAACCTGCCACAAAGGCTGTCCATCCAATAAAACTGCTAAAATCAGCTTTTCATTCAATGAATCAATGTTTTCTTCCCGCAAATAAGTGCTAAGAGCTTGTTTGCGATCAATTGTTGAATGATGCAAACGACCCATCAAATGAGCAAGGTTAAAGGCTGGCAATTGATGCGACAACGTGGCTGGCGGAACAAAGGACTGCCGCCCTTGATCAACAAAGGAGGCGTCTTCTAATGCCATCACGCTGTCTGCCGGCCCTTTCACGATCTCCTCGCTTTCTTGAAGCACCTCCATACTGATTTCATGGTGCTGCCGCATTTGTCCGTAAACGTGTTGAAATCGTTGAACAAAAGGAGAAGGATAGCGCATTTGGTCATATTGAGCAATGAGAGCGTCTAACGATTCTGCCGTTGTTTTCTTTGCTTTTAGCCAAGCGTCGCCTGATTCTTTTAAAAATGCGTGGCTGATCGTCAAAGGTTGCTTCGTTTGCCGATGCATACGAGCCAAGGCGGAAAAAAGTGCTGTCGGGCGATCTGTACGCAAGTCTCTTTGCTCGTCATAATGAGGATAAATCGCTAACCATCCCGCAAACGAAGAACAGTAACGATAAGCGTTCGGCCAACCAACTGGTAAGGCAAACGCTTGACTACCAGCTGTAGCTAAACTACGTAAAGCCTCGTCAACTTGTTGAACTGCCTCTTTACTTTTAAATAAACGACCTTGAAACATCCCATTTTCTGTATAGATTTCGACTAAGCCGTGACGCCTTCGTTTAACCTCTATTGGCTCAATTGAAAATTGACTTCTAATATCGGCAATGTGTCGACTGTCGATGTGTTGCACCATCACTTCGATACAGCCGGCACAGGGATATAAATAATTTGCCCTTCTTCAAGCGTTTCATCGTCCAGACTATTTTCACGAATGATCTGCTGTGTCGTCAGCTCATATTTTTCTGCCAGTCGCTCGACAGAATCACCTTCTTGAATAATACACATTCTTACAGTCGTCAGCCTCTCCCCTTCGTCAGGTTGACTCAAAAACTTTGTTAAATATAGTGCATTTTCGTTTCTTTTTTCTTCTTTCTGATTCTCAGTTCGTTCAGAGATTTCGTCATTTTCCATCGCTTCTTCGACTTCAGGTGCATTGACCTCTTCTACTTGTGCTTCAAACCTAAAAGCAGGTGTTTTGACCGTCGTTTCTTCTTTTTGAGCGGGCTCATCTTCCTGCTTTATTTCAGCTTCTAGCTGAAATAACATCTCCCTTGCTTCAAGCTCATTTTCTTTCTCGTCCTCCTCTGTATATTCCTCTCTTTGCAGAGATTCAGACGAATATTGCACTTGCTCATATTGTTCGTAATCCGCCTTCTCTTCTTCTTGGACTGCTTCTGTTCTTAAAAGCTCTTGCTCTTCTTCTGAAGGTTGATCGGGAAAAGTCGGAGGGGTAGAAACTGCAAATGGTTGTTCAGTCGTTTCCCGAGCATCCTCTCGGACATTCCCTGGCACGTCCGATTCCTGAACCTCATCAATGTCTACAACTTGTTCTTCTTTATTTTCTTGCTCATCCACTAGATCATTACGAACATCTTCAACCGGCTGTTGTACTTCTTGTTGTACTTCTTCGTAAAAATCGGCTTCCGCTTCTTCGTGTCGCTCTTGTTCTTGAAGGATTCCTGAAATGGCTAAATCTGCCTGTAGGTTTAATTGATTATTTGTAGGTAAATCATAATCAAATGATTCTACATTGACATAGACGTGATCCAAGCTTTCGATTCGGCTTAAAGGGATTGTAATATCGACCGGAAATTGATGCGAAAATACATGAACACCATCTTCCCCATTCGGTTCTACATGGTCCACACGGCGTGCAGCAGGTGAGTGTTCTTCACGCGCCTCTTCCCCTTGAGCCTCATACTCGCCGGTAAGGACAAGCCCCCCTTTAATACTCACATATTGTGCTTGTTCTATGATTGAAATATCTGGATCAAGGCTGATCGATAAAAACCGATTAATGCTCTGGTGACCGCGAAAAGCAATTGATTCTTCTAGTGAAAAGTGTAAAGAAGATCCTTGAGCCATGACAAAGCCTCCTTTTCATTCGTGATATTCTTTATAACCTATGAAAAGACGTCGGCAGTTATGACCAAACTTCATTGCGACCATGTTTTACACACACTTTTACTTCGACTAAATGTTGCCAGCAAAAAAAAGCTCCCCAAAAGATACCCCCGTTCAGTGGTAATCTTCGGGGAGCTTAAAAACAGCCGCTTGCTCTTTTGCTCGTTATTTAATTGCCGCAAATGCTTGCCTTGCGGCGTCCACGGTTTTGTCAATATCTTCTTCGGTATGTGCCGTTGATAAGAACATTCCTTCAAACTGAGACGGAGGCATAAAAATGCCATTGGCGATCATCGCACGATAATATTGCGAAAACGCATCGACATTTGAAGCGCTAGACGTTGCAAAATCAACAACGGGCTGCTCACTAAAGAAGAAGCCGATCATCGAGCCCGCCTTATTAATGTGATGAGGAATGCCCGCATTCGTAGCAGCTTCTTTTAAGCCTGCGGCAAGCTGGTCAACTTTCCCTTCAAGTGCTTCATACTTTTCTTGGGTCATTTGTCGAAGTGTTTCGTAGCCTGCAGTCATTGCAAGTGGATTTCCCGATAGTGTGCCCGCTTGATAGATCGGCCCTGATGGTGCGATACGCTCCATAATTTCGGCTTTTCCGCCATACGCACCTACCGGAAGCCCTCCACCAATCACTTTTCCAAGACAGGTCAGGTCAGGTGTCACATTAAAATGACCTTGAGCTGAATGGTAGCCGACCCTGAAACCAGACATGACTTCATCAAAAATTAACAAAGCCCCTTGATTAGTAGTGATATCACGCAAGCCTTCTAAAAACCCTTCAGCCGGAGGAACGACACCCATGTTTCCAGCAACAGGCTCAACAATGACAGCCGCAATCTCTGAGCCAAATTGCTCAAAAGCGAGACGAACAGAATCAAGGTCATTGTACGGGCAAGTAATTGTCTGGCTAGCCACACTAGCTGGAACACCAGGGCTATCTGGAAGACCGAGCGTAGCAACGCCTGATCCAGCTTTAATGAGTAAAGAATCGCCATGCCCATGATAACAGCCTTCAAATTTTAGAATCTTGCTTCGTCCCGTATATCCACGTGCTAAACGAAGCGCGCTCATCGTGGCTTCTGTCCCAGAGTTTACCATTCTAATCACTTCAATTGAAGGAACGCGCTCAATTACGAGTTCGGCTAACTCATTTTCGATCTCGGTCGGTGTTCCAAAGCTTGTCCCTCTTGCAGCAGCGTCCTGGAGGGCACGAACAACTGTTGGATTCGCATGACCTAGAATTAATGGGCCCCACGATAAGACATAATCGATATAGGAGTTGCCATCAATGTCGGAGATATAAGCACCCTCTCCACGCTCCATAAAAATAGGCTTCATATCTACACTTTTAAACGCTCTTACAGGAGAGTTAACGCCACCCGGCATGAGTTGAACTGCTTTTTCAAATGCTTTTTCAGACTGATTTCTAACGCTCATTTTTCTCCTCCTTTATCCACCGAACTGCATCCTTGGCAAAGTAAGTCACGATAAGATCTGCACCGGCACGCTTCATACTCGTCAACATTTCCATAACAACCTCTTGTTCCGATAACCAGCCTTCTTTAGCGGCAGCTTTTATCATGCTGTATTCCCCACTGACATTGTAAGCGACAACTGGTAATGTTGATAAGTCACGCACATCACGGATTACATCTAAAAAGGAAAGGGCAGGCTTTACAATCAAAAAGTCCGCACCTTCCGCGATGTCTGATTCGGCTTCACGAACGGCCTCAAAACGATTGGCGGGATCCATCTGGTACGTTTTTCGGTCACCAAACTGCGGAGTGCTATGCGCTGCGTCACGAAAAGGTCCGTAAAACGAAGATGCATATTTGACCGCATACGACATGATTGGAATATCAACAAAACCATGCTCATCTAAGCCTTGACGAATCGCGTGTACGAAACCATCCATCATATTAGACGGAGCAATGACATCGGCACCTGCCTCTGCTTGAGAGACGGCTGTTTTCACTAACAGGTCGAGCGAGGCGTCATTTTCAACATAACCATTGTGAATCACACCACAATGACCATGATCTGTATATTGACAGAGACACGTATCGGCAATCACGATTAATTCAGGCGCTCTTTCTTTGATGAAACGAGTAGCCTGCTGAACAATGCCATCTTCGGCATATGCTTGTGACCCTTCAGCATCCTTCACCTTCGGCACACCAAATAAAAGGACTGCCGGGATTCCTAAATCTGTAATCTCATCGATATCTTTAGACAATTCGTCAAGTGAAACGTGCTCTACACCTGGCATCGAGGAGACTTCATTTCGGACACCTTCACCTTCAACGATAAACAACGGATAGATAAAATCAGCTGGATCTATTGTTGTTTCCCGAACCATACTTCTCATCGTTGCATTGCGACGCAAGCGCCGATGACGACTAAATTCGTTCATCATGTCAGAAACCTCCTGTTATTCAAATTTCGTTCTGCAACAGCGTAACGAGTCCATCAATAGAATACACTTCAGCCACACCTGCAGGGGTCAATTGCGCGTTTTCTAACGCTTGTGCTGTCGTCGGACCGATGCAATAGCAGCGGGTCCCTTGCCAGTCGCTTGCATCTGTTTCCGTCAAATATAATGTATATTCAAATGCGGAAGGACTCGTAAAAACAGCCGCATCCCACATCCTTTTCATCATGGACGCCTGAATCGCTGGTCGTAGTCGTTCATTCGGCCGGTTCAAATAGACAACCTTTTGCTCTAGTGGAAAGCCTTGTGCCCGTATTGACGGAATCCAATCACTACGTGAGCGCTCTCCACAACAATGAAGCAGCGATTCGCCTCGCTTTAAATGCCTCGGCAACTCTTCAGCGAGCGCATCCGCATGATAAGATGATGGGACAAATATTGGTGTCAGCCCATATTCTGTAGCCGTTTCCGCCGTTTTAGAACCGACACAAGCAATTTTTTTCCTTTTTACAAATTGGGGCTCCAGTTGGCGCATGACAGACTCTACCCCATGCTTGCTCGTGAAAATGAGCCAATCATAACTAGCCAAGTCATCCCATTGCACGTGCTTCACAGCCTCGATTCGCAACACTTCAAACGGATACGCAACCGCACCTTGCTGCTCGATCACGTTTATTAGAGAGGATACATCAGCAGCGCTCCGCGAAACAAATACTTTACGCATCGCTTTCTGATGAGTCATTTTTGACCTGTGTAATAATGTCACCTGCACCACGCTCGAGGAGTAAACGCGCCGCTCTTTGACCGACTTCCATCGGGTCATTGCCTTCCACTGTTTCTTTTAGAAGAACGGTTCCATCAGGGGAAGCTACTAATGCTGTCAGTCGAACGCCATCACCAACAAGCTCTGCCCAGCCAGCGACCGGAATTTGACAGCTTCCTTCGACTTCAAAAAGAAAGGCACGCTCAGCATTGACTCGTTTCGCCGTCGGTTCATGATGAAATACTTGCAGTTGCTCTATTAATTCAATGTCATCCTTGCGACATTCGATCGCCAGCGCACCTTGCCCGACCGCAGGTACACACTCCTCAGGCGACAGATAGCTCGTGACAACATCATCAGACCAACCCATACGTTTTAACCCGGCTGCAGCTAAAATAATCGCATCAAACGGCTCATCCTTTAGCTTTCTTAAACGGGTGTCGATATTCCCACGGAGTGGTACAACTTTGACATCCGGACGCGCGGAAAGTACTTGTGCAGCTCTTCTTAAACTACTCGTCCCAACAACAGCCCCTTCTGGAAGCTCATGAAGCTTTTTGCCCGATTCCGAAATAAAGGCATCACGCTCATCCTCTCTTTCAGGAATACACGCAATCACAAAAGGCTCTGGTAAAGCAGATGGGACATCCTTCATACTATGAACGGCAAAATCGATCTCGCCATCCAATAACGCTTGTTCAATCTCTTTCACAAATAATGCCTTACCGCCAATTTTAGATAACGTAACATCCAAAATGCGGTCCCCTTGAGTAACGATTTCTTTAATACTAAAATCATACGGTACACCTTTGTCCTGCAACTGCTCGATGACCCAATTCGTTTGTGTCATTGCCAGCTTGCTTCGTCTTGATCCAATGGTGATATGTCTCAACCATCTCACTCCTTTGTGTTGTCTGCAGTTTTTAAGTAGACCATATATGGAACGTTGGCAGACTGCCTAGCAAAAAGAAATTAATTAAAAGCACGAAAAAACAAATCATCGTCCATTGAATCGTTAGCCTTCCATACATTCGGTTGGACACACGGAAATAAATGAGCAGGCTATAAGCCCCTAATACAACAAATGACCCGATGACTTTAGGGTCATACCAGCGAAAAGCTTCGACAGTCAATATCGCCCAAAAAGTCCCCAGAATTAACGAAATAAAAAGAAAAGGCACACCCATGACAGCAAACAAAAAGGAAAGTCTTTCTAGCTGCGACAGATCTCCAAGCCTTTGAAGCTTTGGTCCCCACTTGCGTTTCTTTAGAAGCTCGTATTGCAGCCAATAGAGCAAAGAAAAAACAAATGATAGGGTAAATGTGCCATAGGAAATAAAAGCCATTGCAATATGTAATAGAGAAAGCTCGGACGTCACCTTTTCACTCATCGCGACCGATGGATATTGATCAGGCGAAAACAAATGTAGCACGAGTAAAGAGAAGGCAACAATATTTGTGAAAAACAAAAAAAAGTCGACGCGAAATATGCGATTGACGACCAAAGACAGCGTTACCAGTAACCATGTATAAAAATATAGCCCTTCGAACATAGAGAGGACAGGAAACCGACCTAAGTCAATCATTTTTAATATGAGAAACCCTGTTTGAAGCACCCAGACAATGGCAAGCAACCAGAAGGCGACATGATTTGCCTTCCGGTTGTTTTGGATAAAATCTATAAAATAAAATAAAATGCTTAATGCGTATAGGATGACCGCCGCATCAAACAAAACACTCACTTGTGGAGCTACCATGTGGATCAACCTTTCTGTAGCTCTCGTTTACGTCCCCGCTGTTGCTTGTTGCCAGTCCCTTTGTTCATGATGCGTTTGCCCCTTAGGATGAGTCACGACGTTGTCACTGCTTGCAGCTGGTTCCTCTGCAGGGTCTTCTAGCAGTTCAAACATCTCTGCGAATAGTTGCAAGGCTTCTTCTGAACCGGGCTGACCAGCCTTTTCCTTCACCTTCATAATCGGACCCTTTAAAAGCTGGTTGACAATGCTTTTAGTATGCTTATTTAATACTTTTTTCTCCCGCTCTGTTAAGTCCGGCATTTTACGCTCAATGCTTTTCATCGTTTCAGCTTGGATATCCAAAGCCTTTTCACGTAAAGACGTAATCATAGGGACAACGCCAAGTGTATCTAACCATTGCAAAAAGACTTGAACCTCTTTCTCCATCATCTCCACAATAATTTCAGCCTGCTCATCTCTAGCGACACGATTACTTTGAACAATACCTTCCAGATCATCGATATCATACAAAAACGTATGCTCAAGCTCATGCACTTGAGGATCGATATCTCTCGGCACTGCAATATCAATAAGGAATAACGGTTTACCTTTCCGTTTCTTCTCGACATTTGTCAGCATCGGCTTTGAAATGACATAACCACTTGCATTTGTGGAGCTAATCAGAATATCTGCTTGCGCCAAAGCACTTTCGGCTTCGTGCATTTGCAGCGCGCGCCCCTCAAACTTTGCCGCCACTTCTTCAGCACGCGCATACGTCCGATTTAAGACAGAGATCGAACCGACGCCTTGTCCTTGCAAATTTTTTGCCGCAAGCTCGCTCATTTTTCCTGCTCCGATAAGAAGTACATGTTTGTCCTTTAATGAGCCGAAAATCTTTTTGCCAAGTTCAACCGCTGCATATCCGACGGAAACAGCCTGTTCGCCAATAGACGTATCAGAATGTGCTCGTTTCGCAAAAGTAATGGCTTGTTTAAAGAGTTGATTAAATACCGTACCTGTCGTTTTTTCGCTTTGAGCAGTGAGAAAGCTGTCGCGGATTTGTCCTAAAATCTGTGTCTCTCCGACGACCATCGAATCTAACCCGCTCGTCACTCGCAAAAGATGGTCGACCGCCTCTTTGTTTTCAAAATAAGAGACACTGTCTTTAATCTGATCGATGCTGACGCCAAACCAATCCGCCAAAAACGCTCTCATGTAATATCGCCCTGTATGCGCTTGGTCTGTGACTGCATAGATTTCAGTGCGATTGCACGTTGAAACAATCACATTCTCAAGAATGCTTTTCTGACCCTTAAGCGCTTTTAGCGCATGAGGAAGCGACTCCTTGTCGAATGCTACACGTTCCCTAAATTCGACAGGGACTTTCTTATAGTGCAAGCTCATTGCAAGAATATGCATGTCCCTCACCCAACCTTCTTTCCAAAAGCTTTATATATCTATCATGCGTAAAAAGCCATAAAAAAACCTTTTTCTGTTTATATTATAACAAATTTTGTCGGCAATCCGTCGGTTAAATGTGAACAGATTACAACATCCCTATGATATTATAGATGTTAGGTGCACTGCAAGGCTTCCTTCTTGCAACGGATATTCAATCATCATCATACATAACGAATCTGTTTTTTTCACCTGGCAGAAAGGAGATATTCTTTGAAGTCAAAATCCATTTTTCCAGGGTGCTTACTTTTTAGCCTTGGCCTTTACTTTTTGAGCGGTTCTTTATCGCTCTCTTGGCTAGCTGCTCTGCATACAATACCAATGCTACTTGTATTTATTGGTGCATCATTTCTCGCTGGAGCCATATTTGGAGGAGAAGCGCTATATTTTCTTCCAGGTACACTTCTCACTGGGACAGGTCTGTATTTCATGGTAGGGACATTGTGGCTCTCTCCTACCTTGGCGCTTTGGGTTCTTTTCTTGCTTACAGGCGCTGCCTTTTTCGTCTTCTACGTGCAGACGAGAAAAGGGCTTCTCATGGCCCTTCTTTTTACGGCCAGTGGACTCTTCCTTCAATGGGCCCCGCTATCATGGGCACCTTCCTTATCATTCAAGTACTGGCCACTCTTGCTGAGCATCGTTGGTCTATATTTGTTGCTAAAACAAAAATAAGTGTCATATCGCTTCAAACGAAACGCCCAGGCTGTCTATAGGCCATGGGCGCATTCTTATGAATGAATAAGTTCTAAAACATTACGCCACGCTTCCACTTTTCCTTGACCAGTCACTGAGGAAAAGAGGACTAGACGATCGTTTTCGTCAAAGTCAATGGCCTGCTTTAATTGTTTCATGTGACGTGGTACTTGTGTTTTCTTCACTTTATCCATCTTCGTCGCCACGAGAAGAACAGGGACCTCATAATACTTTAGGAACTCATACATTTGCACATCATCTTCAGAAGGAGGATGGCGAAAATCAACGAGCTGAATGACCCCTCTAAGCGTCTCGCTCTTAGAAAAGTATTGCTCCATCATTTTTCCCCATCGGGCTCGTTCGGATTTTGATACTTTCGCATAGCCATAGCCAGGCACATCCACAAAATAAAATAACTCATTAATCCCATAAAAATTAAGCGTCTGTGTTTTTCCTGGCTTTTGTGACGTACGTGCCAGGGCTTTTCGCCCTAACATCGTATTAATAAAAGATGATTTTCCTACATTTGATCTTCCAGACAGAGCAATTTCCGGCTTCTGATCCGTCGGAAATTGCTCAGGCTTCACTGCAACTGTCTGTAGTTCAGCAGAGGTGACCTTCATCACTCACCCACCTCTTCATGTAAAGCGATCTTTAAAACATCATCGAGATGGGAGACAAAAGTAAACTCCAGCTGGTCTTTGACGCTATCAGGAATATCATCTAAGTCTTTTTTGTTCTCAACAGGGGCGATGATTTTTGTTAAGCCTGCCCGATGAGCGCTTAATGTTTTCTCTTTTAAGCCGCCTATCGGAAGCACACGGCCTAAAAGCGTAATTTCTCCTGTCATGCCGACTTCTTTTCTAACAGGACGCTTCGTTAATGCAGAAATAAGTGCGGTCGCCATCGTAATCCCCGCCGAAGGGCCATCCTTTGGAACTGCGCCTTCAGGAACATGAATGTGAACATCATATTTTTCGTGAAAGTCTGCTTCGATGTTTAAGGTATCTGACCTTGACCGGATATAGCTAAATGCCGCTTGGGCTGACTCTTTCATAACGTCGCCAAGTTTTCCCGTTAAGATCAGCTTCCCTTTTCCTGAAGACAACGACACTTCAATTGAGAGCGTGTCCCCTCCAACGGTTGTATACGCTAATCCCGTCGCCACACCGATTTGGTCTTCTTTCTCCCTCTGACCATAACGATACAGCGGCTTCCCTAAATGATCAGGTAACGTCTGCTTCGTAACGACAACACGCTTTTTTTCCTTAGAAACGATGATTTTCGCCGCTTTTCGACAAAGCGTGGCCAGCTGTCGCTCAAGATTCCGCACCCCTGCTTCACGTGTATACTCTCTGATAAGCATAAGTAGCGCGTCATCTCTTAATTGTATTTGTCCCTTCGTCAAGCCATGCTCCTCTTGCTGTTTCGGCAATAAATGCTCTCTAGCAATATGAGATTTCTCAATTTCTGTATAACCTGAAATCTGAATGAGCTCCATTCGGTCGAGGAGGGGAGCCGGAATCGTTGCAATATTATTCGCTGTTGCAACAAACATGACGTTGGATAGATCATATGTTTCTTCGATGTAATGATCACTAAAATATTTGTTTTGCTCAGGGTCAAGCACCTCTAGCATCGCAGCGGAAGGATCTCCACGAAAATCATTAGACATCTTGTCGATCTCGTCGAGCAAAAAGACTGGATTGATCGTGCCGGCTTTCTTCATCCCTTGAATCAGCCGCCCAGGCATAGCTCCTATATACGTTCTTCGGTGCCCGCGAATTTCTGCTTCATCACGTACACCACCAAGTGAAATGCGTACAAATTTACGTCCTAATGATTCTGCAATCGATTTAGCTAAAGACGTCTTTCCGACCCCAGGTGGACCAACAAGGCATAATATCGGCCCTTTCATAGAATTTGTGAGCTGCTTGACCGCAAGGAATTCCAGTACCCTTTCTTTTACACGATCTAAAGCATAGTGCTGCTCATCTAAGATGCGGCTGGATCGATCAATATCGTGGACATCCTCTGTTTTTTCAGTCCACGGCACATTGACAAGCCAATCAATATAATTGCGAATAACTGAGGACTCCGCAGACGATGTCGGAATCTTTTCATACCGGTCTAGTTCCTTGTAGGCAGCCTTTTCCACGGGCTCTGGCATATTGGCAGTTTCAATTCGTTCCTTCAGCTCTGCCACTTCACCCGTTTTCCCATCACGCTCACCTAGTTCCTGCTGGATGGCTTTCATTTGCTCACGCAAGTAATATTCTTTTTGCGTTCGCTCCATCGATTGTTTTACACGCTGACCGATTTTCTTTTCCATCGCAAGAACATCCCGCTCATTTTTAATAATCGATATGAGCTTCTTCATTCGTTCTTTTGCGTCTAGCGTTTCGAGGACGCTTTGCTTTTCCTTCATTTTCAATGACAAATGTGAAGCGATAATGTCCGCCATACGCCCTGGATCATCAATATCAGAGACCGTAGCATATGTTTCAGATGTGACCTTTTTCGAAAGCTTTGTATATTTTTCAAACTGCGAAAGCAGGCTTCTCGATAATGCCTGTGCTTCCACATCTTGAACGCTTTCTTCTTCAATCACTGAAATGTCTACTTCAAAGCTCTCTTCATCGTCAGTAAATGTTACGATTTCGCCTCTAGAGATTCCTTCAACGAGGACGCGAATCGTGTTATTAGGAAGCTTGAGCATTTGCTTCACTTTGGATAACGTTCCAATGTGATAAATATCTTCTTTATCAGGATTCTCCATACCGACATCTTTTTGTGTTGCCAAAAAAATCAAATGATCGTTCATTAAGGCCTTTTCAAGCGCCTGAACAGATTTATCACGCCCAACATCTAGGTGTAGCACCATTGACGGGTATACAATAACTCCCCTTAACGGAAGCATTGGAACCGTTTTTTTTGTTGAGGTCACCATGAGTACACCACCTCCTGCATTGCAATCTCTTTTGTGTGTCCATGGAAACGCACCTTGTACAATTCTATCTTAATCGATTTAGGTTTGTCTATGTTAAACCATTATGCCTTTTTCGCCTCTTGCTCCTGGGAAAACGGCGCCACACGATCTTGATCAAACACATGATCAAAGACTTCAAGCATATGGGAAACCGGGATAATGTCAATTCCTTCGATTCGATGCAGCAATGTCTGGTCGTTATCTTTCGGAATGATCACGCGCGTAGCCCCTGCTTGCTTGGCAGCTTTTACTTTTGCATAAACACCACCTACAGGCTTGACCTGACCGTGTATGCTTATTTCGCCCGTCATCGCTATTTTATGGTCAACCGGCACTTTGCGAAACACCGAATATAAACCAACCGCCATCGCCACTCCTGCCGATGGTCCATCAACCGGTATTCCACCCGGAAAATTCACGTGCAAGTCATAGCCGTCTGTCGCGACATTCATCGCGCGCAAGACGGTCATTACGTTCTCAATGGAACCTTTGACCATGCTTTTACGGCGAATGGACTTACTGCTATTACCGATGCTTTCCTCTTCAACGACACCCGTAATATTTATGCTTCCTTTTCCTTGATTCGCCGCCAGTGCAGTCACTTCTATCTCCAGAAGGGCTCCGTTATTCGGTCCATGTACAGCCAGGCCGTTCACTAAACCGATCGCAGACTTTTGATGAATAAATTTTTCCACTCGCGGTGTCAATTGACTCGCATGAATGACCCATTCAATGTCTTTCGTTTCAATATGTCCTTGATCCTTACTAATGGCAAGACCAGCGGCTGTCTGCATAATGTTGACTGCCTCGCGACCATTCCGAGCATAGGAAGCGACTTTTTCTAACCCGCTTGCCTCCACCTTCATCGACACTTTTTCAGCAGCGTTCATGGCGACTTGCTGGATTTCGTCGCGATCGAGCTCGCGGAAGAAAATTTCTAAACACCGCGATCGAATGGCGGGAGGAATTTCTTCTGGTGTTCTTGTCGTTGCTCCAATCATCCTAAAATCAGCAGGCAAACCGTTTTGAAAGATATCATGAATATGTCGGGGAATTTGCGTATTTTCCTCGTTGTAATAAGCACTTTCCAAGAAGACTTTTCGATCCTCAAGCACTTTAAGTAGTTTATTCATTTGAATCGGGTGCAGCTCGCCAATTTCATCAATAAACAGCATTCCCCCGTGGGCGTTCGTTACGGCTCCTGGTTTTGGCTGCGGAATACCAGCCTGCCCCATAGCTCCAGCCCCTTGATAAATTGGATCATGAACCGAACCAATCAAAGGATCAGCAATACCCCTCTCATCAAAGCGAGCTGTCGTTGCATCGAGTTCTACAAACACGGCTGAAGGCTTAAAAGGAGAACGTTGATTTCGGCGTGCCACATCTAATACGAGACGAGATGCCGCTGTCTTCCCTACACCTGGCGGACCATAAATGATAACGTGTTGCGGGTTTGGTCCACACAACGCTGCCTTCAATGCCTGAATACCATCTTCCTGACCGATGACATCATCAAACGTTTTCGGTCGAACACGTTCTGATAATGGCTCGCTTAATTGAATAAGCCTCATTCTTCTGAGCGTTTCCATTTCTTTTTTAGATTCGCGATCAATGGATACTTTTTGCGTCCGTTGGCCCCTTAATAAGTTTAGAAAATAGAGACCAATCACTATTCCAAAAAACAATTGGATGATTAATACGATCCCTGTAAGTCCCATCCTCTACATCCCTTCTTTCATAAGCTATAAGCTAGTATCGCCTGGGATGTGGATGGATAAACATTTAAAAATCAGAACATGGACTTTGAATCTAAGCCGTTACATTTGCCTTTTCGCAAAAAAACCGGCGCTACAAGCACCGGTCCTCAGCCCCTTTACTTTTTCGAAAGGTGCGGAATGAGCTAACAGTAAAAAAGGGTTATGCACTTTCTGACGTTTTCGGATGATCAATGACGGAACCATCAGCTAAACGCAAGTGCGGTGCCTCAGTTCCTTTCACTGTTCCTGCCGTAATGACGCACTCCTTGATATCATCTCTAGATGGAAGGTCAAACATCACATCAAGCATAATGCCTTCGATAATTGAACGTAAACCACGGGCTCCAGTTTTTCGTTCAATCGCTTCCTTGGAAATTTCAAGCAATGCCTCATCTTCGAAGACGAGATCGACATTATCAATTTCAAGTAATTTTTCATACTGCTTGACTAGAGCATTTTTCGGCTTCGTTAAAATATCGACAAGTGCTTCTTCGTCGAGTGGACGCAATGACCCTATGACTGGAAGCCTTCCGATAAATTCAGGAATTAGACCGTAGCGTAACAAGTCCTCAGGAAGTACTTTCGCAAGCAAATCGCCGTGAGACAAGTCGTCTTGTTCAGTGTTGGAACCAAAGCCGATGACTTTTTTGCCGAGGCGACGCTTAATGATTTGGTCAATCCCGTCAAACGCACCGCCGCAGACAAATAAGATGTTTGTCGTATCAATTTGAATAAACTCCTGATGCGGATGCTTTCTTCCGCCTTGTGGAGGCACACTTGCAACGGTCCCTTCCAAGATTTTAAGCAATGCTTGCTGAACGCCTTCTCCAGAAACATCGCGAGTGATCGATGGGTTTTCTGACTTTCGTGCCACTTTATCAATTTCATCGATATAAATAATGCCCTTTTCCGCCTTTTCAACGTCGTAATCGGCTGCTTGGATCAGCTTCAGAAGAATGTTTTCCACATCTTCACCGACATACCCTGCTTCAGTCAAAGACGTTGCATCGGCAATTGCAAATGGGACATTAAGAATACGTGCTAAAGTTTGAGCAAGTAGCGTTTTACCACTACCCGTTGGACCCATTAAGACGATGTTGGATTTAGACAATTCCACATCATCTACCTTGCTGTTGCTATTGACACGCTTATAGTGGTTATACACAGCTACAGAGAGCGATTTTTTAGCGTCTTCCTGACCGATGACATAATCATCGAGAATGTCACATATTTCCTTAGGCTTAGGAATCTCTTTAAACTCCACTTCTTCTTCAGTGCCAAGTTCTTCCTCGACGATTTCTGTACAAAGCTCGATGCATTCATCACAAATGTATACGCCGGGACCAGCGACTAATTTACGCACTTGGTCTTGCGTTTTTCCACAGAACGAGCATTTCAGTTGTCCTTTTTCATCATTAAATTTAAACATCTCACTCTTCACCCCTTGCGTTAGTCTAACCTTCACGAGAAGGGCAGTGGGCCTTCTTGTGCATGCAATCGTTGCACTCATTGTGCACAAACAACCTTTATCCCATTCTAATGGAATGTTGCTTTCTTCCATTATACTCTTTCTTACTGTGTATTTGTTCATGAAGAAACGAATATGGATAAATTGTCAAGCGTACTTTATCCAATTGATATGTATGCGATTGTATCATAAGTCATCCGAACTGCAAAATATTTGCTATGTCATCGTTAAAACCTGCTGTTATAAATGCTTTAAATAGGGAAAAAACAAGGCTCTTAAAAAGGGCCTTGTTTGTCTTGCAAGGAGTATAAGGGAATGTCCTTCTCTAAAAGAGGGATTTGAACGCCTCTTTTATTCAGAAACGACCTTGCTTTCCTCTACAAGTAGGTCAATAGCCTTGCGGATTTTAATATCATTTTCAAGTGTTTCTGTAGAACCGCCAAGCATTTGTTTTAAATTATCTGCAGACGTTTGGTACATTTCAGCCATCTTATCAAGCTCAGCTTGAACTTCTTCTTCAGCGGCTGCAATGCCTTCGGCTTCAGCAATGGCCTCAAGCGTTAAGTTTGTCTTCACACGCTGCTCAGCATCGCCCTTCATCTGCTCTTTCAACGCATCTTCATCTTGGCCGGAGAATTGGAAGTACATGTCGAGCGTCATGCCTTGCATTTGTAGACGCTGTTCAAATTCTCTCTTCATTCGATCCAATTCGCTGTCAATCATTGCGTCTGGAATAGTAATTGTTGCATTTTCTGTCGCTTTTTCAACGAGCGTATCGCGTTTTGCGTTTTCAGCATTTGTTTCTTTCGTTTCTTTCAAGCGTTTTTCAGTTTTTTCTTTAAGCTCAGCCAATGTGTCAACTTCTTCATCGACGTCTTTGGCAAACTCATCATCAAGCTCAGGAAGCTCTTTTTGTTTAATTTCATGAAGCTTTACTTTAAAGACAGCTTTTTTGCCAGCGAGATCCTCAGCGTGATATTCCTCAGGGAACGTCACCTCGACGTCTTTTTCGTCGCCTGCTTTCACACCGACGAGCTGCTCCTCAAAGCCAGGGATGAAAGAGCCTGAGCCAATTTCAAGTGAATAATTTTCTGCTTGACCGCCTTCAAAGGCAACACCGTCTACAAAACCTTCAAAGTCGATGACAGCTGTATCGCCATTTTCCACTTGACCTTCCTCTTTAACGACAAGCTCTGCTTGACGATCTTGCATTTGTTGCAGCTCGGTATCAACGTCCTCTGAAGTCACCTCAGTCGATTCTTCAGGCACTTCGAGACCTTTGTATTCACCAAGCTCAACTTCTGGCTTTACAGTCACTTTTGCTGTAAAAACAAGCGGCTTGTCTTTTTCAATTTCTTCAATATCAATTTCTGGACGATCTACAGGAAAGATCCCTGCTTCATCAACCGCGTTTGCATAGGCGTCTGGAAGTACGATGTCAACCGCATCCTGGTAAAGAGCTTCGACACCAAAACGCTTCTCAAATAGGGAGCGAGGAACGCGTCCTTTCCGGAAGCCTGGCAATTGAACAGTTTTAACAACCTTTTTAAAGGCACCATCAAGGGCCTTGTTAAACGTTTCGGCATCTACCTCTACAGTCAGTACGCCTTCATTTCCTTCTTTCTTTTCCCATTTCACAGACATATGATTCCCTCCAACATCTCGATTCGTAATCTTGTATTTACGTGAATATACGGAACACAAGTTTAAAAGGCACAATATCATGTGCCTATTTTCCCCTATTTTCAACCATTATAGTATACCATAGATTTTGTCGCTTTCAAGCGAAGGGGAGCGGACCAGAGCCAAAGACTTTCTCTTCGATCATTTGAATATATTGAACTGCCTCTTCGATATCCGATATAGCGCTTTGATAGAGTACGGCTGCACCTTCAATCGACATATCAAGACCATTTCGACAGGCAGATATATAATGAATGGCAGCGCCCCAAACCTCTCCGTCTTCAAAAGGTAAAGGAAATGGATAAACTCCTGACACCAATTGCCGCCATTGCTCTGCCATGAGTGCATGCAGGGTTGGGTTTTCAAACTCTACATGATCTTCGAGCTGCTTCAACACTTCATGAAATAACGACTGCTCAAACACAGGTAGCAATTCATTTGCACTGACAGACATCGTCATACCGAATTTCTCACAATTCACCTGTTTTTTTACACCTTGTTTTTGTAAAATCTCTAACAAAGTCGTTTTTAAGATCGGGTGTTTCTGCGGATGCATTAAGAACGATTCTATTGCTTCAATATATCGCTCCGCCTCCACGTGACTGATCTGATCAACAAAAGTCCAATCTTCTTCATCTGTAGTGCTATCCTCAGCAGTCACAAGTCGAACTGGAGACGGCGACGGTGTCGATGTCTCTGGATATTGTACATACTTTCGGAATGCAGATTGATACACTACAGGCGTGTTTGGCGAGTCAATCAGAGTCTGAGCAATTTCAGCAGCCTCTGCAAACTGGTTACAATGTACTAAGATCCCTAAATAAATATCCATCAGGTCATAGTTCTCTACGGAGGATTCCGTTAATAGGTAGAAGCATTGAGATCTTGCTTCTTCCATTCGGCCTGTTTCCATCAAAGCCACCACCCGGGCAACACCGGCATCATATGGAAGCTTCTCGTCACCAAGTTGTTGAAAATACGATAAAGCGAGCTCAAATTGCTCGCTGGCAACAGCGTCAAAGGCTTTTTGCATCAGCCTTTGCTTTAATCCAGGAAATGCGACTACGTTAGAATGCTTCTTTTTCATATTGTCACCGCTTGACTCTCTCTGTATTTTACGCCAGTGTACCAGATTTACAAGCTCCACTTCAACAAAGCTTTATCGATCCTGCTTGACGGAATGAGACAGCAGGTTTGCAGAATGGAAAGATGCCTTCGCTTCAATATCCGAGTTCTTTTTCAAAAACTTTAATGGCGACGTAATACTTGTTTCGTATGTGCAGGCGTCGCAGTGAGGTGCTTGCCTATCATACCGCTGCTTATGATGCTTCACGCTCTGTCGACAAAGGGATTCGCTTCATTGAATGAAAAAACGCCCTCCGCAGAAGGCGCCTGTCTTTAAAATATAACAGCTGTCTTTCGGTTGTCCTCAAACGTCTGAATGGCTTCATCATAGCCGAGCGTGACGTCAATTTCGTCCCAACCATTCATGAGCATTTCTTTCCAATATGGATCGACTGCAAAAGTTTTTGCAAAGCCTTGTTCGTCGCGCACCTGCTGCGTTTGCACATCGACAGTTAATTCATAATCTGCAGCCTGTGCTCGATTTAACAAGAGCGTAATCTCTTCTTCTTCCATTCGAATAGGGAGAATGCCATTTTTAAACAATTGTTATAAAAGATATCAGCAAAACTAGACGAAATAATAATATGAAATCCGTAGTCTTTTAATGCCCATGGCGCATGCTCTCGCGAAGATCCACAGCCAAAATTGTGACCTGCTACGAGAATGCTAGCTCCTTTATTTTCCGGTCTATTTAACTCAAATGCTTCGTTTTCTGTGCCGTCTGAGTTAAAACGCCAGTCGTAAAACAAAAAGGCGCCGAAGCCGGTGCGTTCAATTCTTTTTAAAAACTGCTTCGGGATAATTTGGTCTGTATCGACATTCACCCGATCCATCGGTGCCACTTTTCCTGTGTGCTTTACCAACCCATTCATGAAATCACCCCTCTTTAGCTTACTGGTGTGTTAGCAAACTGACGAACATCACAAAAGTGTCCTTTAATCGCCGCAGCCGCAGCCATCGCCGGTGAAACGAGGTGAGTTCGACTTCCTTTACCTTGTCGACCTTCAAAGTTTCGGTTCGATGTCGAGGCGCAGCGTTCGCCTTCTGGAACAACGTCCGGATTCATGCTGAGACACATGCTGCATCCGGATTCACGCCATTCGAAACCTGCGTCTACGAAAATACGATCCAACCCTTCTTCCTCAGCTTGTAATTTAACTTTTTGCGAGCCTGGAACAACTAAGGCACGAACGTGCGGAGCGACTTTCTGCCCTTTTGCGATTTGCGCTGCTGCCCGTAAATCGCTCAGACGAGAGTTTGTACACGAACCGATAAATACGTGCTGAATTTCAATCTCTGTCATCGGCATATTTGGCTCCAAGCCCATATAGGCAAGGGCCTGATTCGCTGCTTTTTTCTCATTGTCCGTCGTCATATTCTTAGGATCTGGCACAGAAGCGTTCACAGAAATACACATGCCTGGATTCGTTCCCCACGTCACTTGTGGTTCAATGTCTTTCGCCTTAATTTCAACACGGTTATCATAAATAGCGCCTTCGTCCGTAGCCAATGCAGCCCATTGCTTCATCGCCTCTGCGAACGACTCAGGAGCGAAGCGACGTCCTTTCAAGTAAGCAAAGGTCGTTTCATCCGGGCTGATCAATCCTGCTTTTGCGCCTGCTTCAATCGACATGTTACATACAGTCATCCGCTCTTCCATCGTCATATCACGAATCGCCTGACCAGTAAACTCAATGACATGACCTGTACCAAAATCTGTGCCAAATTTCCCGATGATTGCCAAAATGACATCTTTAGCTGTAACACCTACACCTAGTGAACCGTCAATGTGCACTTCCATCGTTTTCGGTTTTGATTGCCAAAGCGTTTGTGTTGCTAAGACGTGTTCGACTTCACTCGTGCCAATTCCGAACGCCAGCGCACCAAACGCACCGTGCGTAGACGTATGGCTATCTCCACAAACAATGGTTTTCCCTGGGTGGGTTAATCCAAGCTCCGGACCAATGACGTGGACAATCCCTTGGTCAGGGCTTTTTAAATCAGCAATTTCAATAGCAAATTCGTCACAGTTTTTCGCAAGTGTCTCCATTTGCTTTTGGGCAATCTCATCTTGAACCGTGAAACGATTCACTGTCGGTACGTTATGATCCATCGTCGCGAATGTTAAATCTGGTCGGCGCACCTTTCGATTTTTTAAGCGCAGCCCTTCAAAAGCCTGCGGCGAGGTGACCTCATGGACCATATGAAGGTCAATATATAACAATGCCGGCTTACCTTGCTCTTCTACGACAGCATGTTTTTCCCAAATTTTCTCGATAATCGTTTTTGCACTCATGCTCAATCCCCCTTTTCCTCATCATTTACTTTGTGAGTTGAGCCACTTCTTTCAGCTGTCTTTCCACTTCAGCAAGTACAGTTTCAGTGGATGCGGGCTCTGCATTTGTTACCCCTGCTAAGTCCCCTGTGCACACGCCTGATTCAAGTGTTCTAAAAACAGCTTGCTCTAACATATCCGCTTCACGTTCCCAACCGAACGCATATTTTAGCATCATCGCTGCTGATAACAGCATTGCCATCGGATTCGCTTCATTTTTGCCCGCAATATCAGGTGCCGAACCATGAACAGGTTCAAACAAACCAGGGCCCTCCTCGGACAAACTTGCGGACGGTAACATTCCGAGAGATCCTGTGAGCATCGATGCTTCGTCGCTTAAAATATCACCAAATAGATTTTCCGTGACGATGACATCAAATTGATCTGGACGACGAATTAATTGCATCGCTGCATTGTCAACGAGCAAATGTTCAAGGGTCACATCCGGATAGTCCTGAGCCACTTCATTAGCGACTTCACGCCATACTTTACTAGACTCGAGCACATTCGCTTTATCAACAGACGTGACTTTCTTTCTCCGCACACGAGCGAGTTCAAAGCCTTTTCGTAAAATACGTTCAATTTCTCTTCTCGTATAAAATAACGTATCAACTACAGCTTCCTCACCATTCACGCTGCGACGTTCACTAGGTTCTCCGAAGTAAAGGCCTCCTGTCAGCTCTCTTACAATCAAGAGATCTACATCTTTGACGACGTCCTCTTTTAATGTCGAGGACGAAATAAGCGCAGGAATCGCCTGTACCGGTCGCAAATTAGCGAAAAGGCCCAAGGCTTTACGAATGCCAAGAAGTCCTCGCTCTGGACGTAAGTCTGAAGGGTTGTTATCCCATTTCGGTCCGCCGACCGCTCCAAGGAGAACCGCGTCACTCTCTTGACAAAGCCGCACAGTCTCCTCTGGAAGCGGATTATTTTTTTCGTCAATGGCATGCCCGCCAATAAGCCCATACTCAAATGTTATTGAACGACCAAAAACTTCCTCAAACTGTTTTAAAATACGGATCGTACCTTCGACAATTTCCTGACCTATTCCGTCTCCTGGAAGAACAGCAACTTTCTTTGCCACGATACAAAAACCTCCAAATTATGCTTTCTGAGTTTCTTCTTGGTTGAGGCGACTACGGACAATTCCGCGATTGACTGCAGAAATGTAGGCTTTTGCCGAGGCTTCAAGAACATCCTGTGATGCTGCTCTGCCAGACACATCTTCGTCAAAAATGCGCACCGTCACATATACTTCTGCCAGAGCGTCTCTGCCTCCACCAACGGACTGAATCCGATAATCAAGAACCGTAATCGGCAAATCAATCATTCGTTCAATCGTATTGTAAATCGCTTCCACGCTACCTGCACCTGTGCCTGCCTGACTCTTTTTCTCACCAGATGGATCAATTAACGTACACGTCGCCATTTGTACATTGTTTGTTCCATATGTCACCTGGATGTTTTCTAGCTCATATCCAGTCGTTTCTTTACCAAGCTTGTTATCGGTCACCAAGGCGATAATGTCATCATCCGTCACTTCTTTTTTCGTATCAGCAAGCGTTTTAAAGGCGACGAATAATGTGCCGATTTCCTCTTCATTTAGTGTAAAGCCAAGCTTCTGTAAATGTGTGCTAAATGCATGTCGCCCGGAATGCTTACCTAATACATAAGGATCCGCCTGCACACCAACAAGCTCCGGTGAAATAATTTCATACGTCGACTTATCTTTCAACATGCCATCTTGATGAATGCCAGACTCATGTGCAAATGCGTTACGACCGACAACCGCCTTATTGGCCGGAATGGTCATCCCTGTCAGCTTGCTCACTAGATCACTCGTACGTTTCGTTTCTGAAAGTTCGATATCTGTATAATAAGGATAATGATCTTTGCGAATATGAAGGGCAACAGCTATCTCTTCCAGTGAAGCGTTCCCTGCCCGTTCACCAATACCATTAATGGCTCCTTCGATCTGGCGCGCCCCATGCTCAATGCCAGCCAGAGAATTTGAGACAGCCATGCCTAGATCATCATGACAATGCGTTGACAAAATTACTTTTTCAATATTCGGAACATTGTCTGTTAAGTAGCGAAACACATCTCCATACTCTTTTGGAGTGATGTATCCGACTGTATCCGGAATGTTAATCACCGTTGCGCCTGCCTCAATGACCTTTGTGACAATCTCAGCTAGAAATGGCAACTCCGTCCGACAGGCATCCTCTGCCGACCATTGAACATGTGGAAAACGCTCCGCAGCATATTTCACAGATTCGACCGCTTTTTCCACCACTTTTCTGGAGCCATTCTCAGCTTGCTTGCCATATGAATTGGCGAAGTCGCAAGAAAGAGATGGATACGGGGCTCGGCTCCCCCACGGAGAGCCTCCCACGCCGTATCAATATCTTCCTGCTTGCAACGGGATAAACCGGTAACAGAACAACCTTTGATTTGATTTGCAATCTCCTTCACTGCTTCAAAGTCGCCTCGTGAAGATGCCGGGAAACCAGCCTCGATAATATCAACACGATATCGTTCAAGCTGCTTAGCAATTTGCAGTTTTTCTGACTTATTCAGATTAACGCCAGGAGACTGTTCTCCATCTCTTAATGTTGTATCAAAAATATTGATTTTCTGCACCTTTATCCCAACCTTTCACCTATTCGTTGGAGTTGACGAATGGCATCATTTTACGCAAGTCACGACCTACTTTTTCAATCAGATGCTCACTCTCATTTGCATTGATGGCGGTAAACTCAGGACGGTTCGCTTGGTTTTCAAGAATCCAGCCTTTAGCGAATGTTCCATTTTGAATATCTGTTAACACATCACGCATACGTTCTTTCGTTCCTGCATCAATGATCCGCGGACCAGACACAAAATCTCCCCACTGTGCCGTATCAGAGATGGAATAACGCATACCTTCAAGACCGCCTTCATACATCAAGTCAACGATAAGCTTCAACTCATGCAGACACTCAAAGTAAGCGACCTCAGGCTGATAACCTGCTTCCACAAGTGTTTCAAAACCGCTTTTCACAAGAGCTGACAATCCGCCGCAAAGAACCGTTTGCTCACCGAAAAGATCGGTTTCTGTCTCTTCTTTAAAAGTCGTTTCAAGAACGCCGGCTCTTGCGCCACCGATGCCTTTTGCATAGGCAAGGGCAATGTCTTTTGCGTTTCCAGTGACATCTTGGAAGATACCGTAAAGTGCAGGTACACCAGCGCCTTCAGTAAATGTACGGCGAACGAGGTGACCAGGCCCTTTTGGAGCAACGAGAATGACATCGACATCCGCTGGCGGGACGACTTGGTTAAAGTGGATATTAAAGCCGTGTGCGAAAACAAGTGTGTTGCCTTCTTTTAGACCAGGCTCAATTTCTTCTTTATACACTTTTGGCTGATGCTCATCAGGAAGCAAAATCATAACGATGTCTGCTTGTTCAGCTGCTTCGCGAACACTGACTGCTTCTAAGCCGTCTTCTTGTGCTTTTTCCATTGATTTACCTGGACGAATACCGACAACGACATCAACGCCACTTTCTTTTAAGTTTAAAGCGTGTGCGTGACCTTGTGATCCATATCCGATAATAGCAACCTTTTTCCCCTGGATTGCTGCGTCGTTTACATCTCCGTTGTAATATACCTTTGCGTTCATCTGCTTCCATCTCCCTTTTTACTTAATGAGTGTGTATTGCTTCATATCTGTAACCGATTTTTGCTGGGTACCTCTGGTAAAAGCCGTTAGTCCGGTTCTCGCCAGTTCTTTAATGCCATAAGGGCTGAGCAGTTCAATGAGCGCTTCGACTTTCGAGGACTCGCCTGTCACTTGAACAACTAAGCTATCCTTGCTGACATCGACCACCGATGCCCGAAAAGGCTCGATAATACCATTGATTTCTGCTCGAGTCTGGGCATTGGCAATCACCTTAATCATCACCAGCTCACGGGCTACATACGATTGGGACGTAATGTCGTTAACCTTTAATACGTCAACTTGCTTATTCAACTGTTTAATCAACTGTTCGATTTTTGCATCGTCATCTACTTGAACAACAAATGTCATCCGTGAGATACCTGGCATTTCTGAGTGGCCTACCGTAATACTCTCAATATTAAATTGCCTTCTTGTGAATAGTCCGGTAATTCGGTTAAGCACACCTGCACGGTTATTTACTGTAGCTGTAACAATTCTCTTCATGGTTTGATCCCCACCATTTCATGAATTCCTTTGCCTGGCGCGACCATCGGATACACATTTTCTTCAGGAGCTACGTAGACATCGACAAGCGCTGGACCTGGGTGAGCAAATGCTTCACGTAGCGCATTTACCGTTTCTTCTTCTGTCGTCGTCTTCCACCCTTTGATTGAATAAGCCTCAGCTAGCTTCACATAATCAGGCTGTAGTGGAAGCTTCGATTCGGAATAACGTTCTTCATAAAAGATTTGCTGCCACTGGCGAACCATACCAAGAGATCGATTATTCAAGATGACGATCTTGACAGGAAGGTTATGCTCTTGAATCACACCGAGTTCCTGCAGCGTCATTTGAAACCCACCGTCACCTGTCACAGCAACAACCGTTGCCTCTGGCTCTGCCAATTGCGCCCCGATTGCGGACGGAAAGCCGAAGCCCATTGTTCCTAATCCACCAGAAGTCACCCATTTGTTCGGCTGATTTAACTGATAATATTGCGCGGACCACATTTGGTGTTGACCGACATCCGTCGTGACAATGGCTTCACCATTGGTCTCCTTATAAATCATCTCAATAAGCTTTTGCGGCTTAAGTACTTCTTCGGAGTCAATGTAAGCCAATGGAAATTCATTTTTCCAGCCACGCAGTTTTTCGTGCCATTCTTCAAATTCCCCTTGAGCTTCAGACACTTCATTCAGTAGCGACAACGCTTCTCGCGCATCTCCAACAACAGGAATCTGCGTTTTTACATTTTTCCCAATTTCAGCTGGGTCGACATCAATATGTGCAACCTTTGCATTTGGTGCGAAATGCTTTAGATTCCCAGTAACGCGGTCATCGAACCGAGCGCCAATACTGATTAACAAGTCTGCCTCATAAATGGCCATGTTTGCCGCATAGGTTCCATGCATCCCACACATCCCAAGGAATTGCTCATCGTCAGCAGGGAAAGCCCCAAGCCCAAGTAACGTATGAGTAATTGGCAATTTCTGATTTTTTATAAAGCTCCGTAATTCCTCATGACCCTTGGCGTGTAATACACCCGCTCCAGCAAGCACGACAGGCTTTTTCGCTTGTGAAATAGCTTCTAGCAATTTACGAATTTGCAGTTGATTCGGCTTAATTGTCGGTTGGTATCCAGGCAAATCAAGCTCTTTCGTATAGTCAAAAATGCCATCTTCAGCAGCAATGTCTTTCGGAATATCGATTAAAACCGGACCTGGCCGGCCTGTCGTTGCAATGTGAAATGCCTCTTTGATCGTTTGCGCGACTTCGCTCACATCTTGAATTTGGAAGTTATGCTTCGTAATCGGCATCGTTATGCCCATAATATCCGCTTCCTGAAAAGCGTCTGAGCCAATCACACCGGTTGCAACCTGACCTGTGATGACGACGAGCGGCAGTGAATCCATCATCGCATCTGTTAAACCTGTAACTAAGTTTGTCGCTCCTGGACCAGAGGTCGCAATGACAACTCCAGGTTTACCAGATACTCGCGCATAACCTTCAGCTGCGTGAATGCTTCCTTGCTCGTGACGAGTCAAAATATGTCTCATACCTGATCCATACAAACGGTCATAAATCGGAAGGACGGCGCCGCCTGGATATCCAAAAATCATGTCGACGTTCTCTTCACGCAATGCCTGAATCAACATGTCAGCGCCATTCATTTTTTGCTTTGCTGGCTTGGCTTCGTCCGTCTTCAGCTTCATACTCATTTCACAACCTCCTTGATTAATGGTTCATCAATGTTCAAAAAAATATAAAAAAACCCTTTCGTCCTTCCACACACTGATCCGTGTCGAAAGGGGCGAAAAGGTTTGCTTTTCACGGTACCACCCTTATTTACGCGCAGCATCCCTGCACGCCTCATGGCTTCACGCCTTTTTGGTAACGGGTCCATGAAGACCCGGCACTGTCTACTTTGCTTTCAACAATGCGCTCCGAGGTGAGTTCACAAATCCTTATCCACCGGCTCTCAGCTATACCCGGCTCTCTGTCGGTCTGGATCATTGCTACTACTCCTCATCAATGCGTTAAATATATATATAACCTAAATCGTTATTGATATGAATAACCGTCGGTTTCGACGTTTTCTCTAAATAATTGTAGCAAGGATTCTGTCACTTTACCAGGCTTTCCATCACCAATCAATCTGCCATCTACTTTCACAACAGCAATGACCTCAGCGGCTGTACCCGTTAGAAATACTTCGTCGGCAACATAAACGTCATGGCGGGTAAATGGTTCTTCCTTGACTGTATATCCAGCAGATGTAGCATATTCAATCACAGCGTCCCTTGTGATGCCTTCTAATGCACCAACATATCCAGGAGGCGTAATCAATGTGTCATCTTTTACAATAAATATGTTGTCTGCCGAAGCCTCTGCGACATATCCTTGGTCGTTTAACATTAACGCTTCGCCAGCATTGGCTAAATGCGCCTCTATTTTGACAAGGACGTTATTTAAATAGTTTAATGATTTGACCTTAGGACTTAATACGTCCGGTCGATTTCTTCTGCTCGCGACCGTAACAATCTCAAGACCTTGTTCATATAGCTCTTTAGGATAGAGCGCCAGTTGCTCTGCAATCACGATGACTTGAGGATTGGAGCATTTGAATGGATCAATGCCTAAGTCTCCTTTACCTCGTGAAACAACAACTCGAATGTAGCCACTTGAAAGTTCGTTTTTCAGAAGAGTGTCTGCGATAATTTTCGTCATTTCTTCTTTAGAATACGGAATCTCAAGCATAATTGACCGGGCCGAACGGTAAAGGCGTTCTAAATGCTCATCCAGTCGGAAAATATTCCCTTGGTATGCACGAATACCTTCGAATATACCGTCTCCATAAAGGAAGCCGTGGTCATACACCGAAATTTTCGCATCTTCCTTTGGTAGAAACTGGTCATGGATAAACACCCATTGCTGTGCCATAACCATCACTCTCCTGTACGTCTGCTATGATGTATGTGTTTTTGTTGTTGTGGACTATCTTACGCCGAAAAAGGAACCGAGTCAACCACATTTTTCTGATTCTTCGTTTGTTTCTAGCAAGCAATGATATTGTATTCGCTTACAATGCTGTTTTCATAACATTTGCTATACAATGGCTTTATTAAAAAATATTTTTGATCTAGTCACATTCCCGCTGCCATGTCGGTGCTTTTGAAAGCGCGGCACACTCACACTCACACTTCTCCACTTTATTTGGAAAACATCACAGTCGCTGCGTCTTGTTTAACACACATTACTCCCGAAGCGGGATCGATTGATCAGTCATCGGCCGCCCTAGTGAATCGACAATCTGTAATTCTATGGGCTCTTTTCCAATCATGAATCCATTAAAACGTATGTAAGAGGTTACAAGGATCATTACTCCTATATGCGGACGAGAAGATCATTTTGCTGCCGTCCTTCGATTGGATCTGCACATGCACATCTTCCGTCTTGCTTTCAGATAAGTCGTAATAAACGGTCGTTGAGATCGGTGTTGTCACAACTTTATCAATCGTAACTGCGTTACCATCTTGTAATGAAACCGTTTGATGAACGTCAAAAACCTGTCTGTCAGAAAGTAACTGCCTTTGGGATACATCAACATGAAACTTCCATGGGTTTTCAATCGCTTCCTCATGATTCCAATTATCATAGCTGATCTCTAATTCGAGGTCTTCAGTTGTCATCGGTTCGCTTCATTCAATATCGTTTGTGTGTACTTTTTTGTTCTTTTTTCGTAAAACCCCAATAAATATTGTAGAGCCACAAAACGAGCTGTTTTTCGCCGTAGAATGCTCTACGTTGGAAAACAGCTCGTGTTACGCTTATTTATTTAGAAATTCATTTTGTGCTAACGGCCGATCAGTGATACGAATTTCATCAATCCAACCATTAAAAACAGCGTCAAGCTCGTTGCCATACTGGCTAGCCCCTACGCGCCATGGGCCCCCCGTCGTCTCAATGCCTTGCGCTCCAGAAGCATCATTTCGTAACACTTCTGCGCCATCAAGATACATCTTTTGTGTCTTTCCGTCATTGACAACGGCAATATGAACCCATTGATCATCCATCGCCCAAGACCAACTCGTGTGTACATCATCTTTATTTAATGGGAGCGCGGCCCACTGAATTTCTTTTAAGCTAGAAACAGACATTGTAGCTAGCGGGGCATTTGCATCGCCTTCGGTTTTCTTCACATCTTCGCCGATACCTCCGCGCGTTAAAATTCCCATCCATGCATGCTTTGAGCTATCGAAACTCTGATCAATTTTCACTACAGCCTCAACGGTGTACCCATCTTCAAACGTTTCGTCGTTTACCTTAGCGTCGTTTGCTGTCTTTAAGTAAGAGGCGCGGTCCTTTGTTTTATCTCCTGTGAAACGAATGCTCGAACGGTCGCGCAGGTGATCCCAAACTAAATCTCCTTCAACAGCTTGCCCCTCATCCTGTCTGTACAAGTGGGCACCGTTGCCTGAAACGTCTTCGACAGCAATGTCGCCATTGCTAGCGACTGACTCACCATCAGCCACATCGTCATTTTGAAAACGCCAGTGAGCTACAGTGCCTTCAATGGCCGGATTTTCGTCTGCTGCTTCCTGGTCGTTAGAGATAAATCTAGCAAAACGCTCCTCAAAATCCATTTTAATGAGAAAGTCGTTTAAATCATCAACGAGACGCTCTTCATCAAAAGAAGTACGCTCATGCTCAGGCTTTTGCATCACCCAAGGAGAGAAAGACTCGACGTGAATTTGGTTTTTCAGTAAATCAAATGACAGCGTCCGCATGAGTCCATTACCACCTTGATAACCGCTTTGATAATCAACAACCATCAGAACAACGTCGTTACCAAAATCATTCTTTTGTACTTTGTGCGCATAGCCATGGTGGTGACCATTGACGGTCATAAAGATTTGGTCATTGGAAGCAATCAGTTCATCCCATAAAAATTGACCATGTTCCGTCATCACTGCAGATTGCTGATCAGAAGAAATATTCATTAATTGATGTGTAAACAAAATGGCTGGGAGATCGTCATGCTTCTCTAGCACTTTGTCAGCCCATTTTAATGTTTCTTCAGAGGCACGCCAGTCTAAAAATAAAGCGATAAATTCTTGTCCTCCGCCTTCAAATGTATAATAAGAATTGAATCCGTTCGCTGTATGACCGCCAAAGCCCTCTATGTTCTCCATTCGTTCAGTAGAAAAGTAGGAGAGGTACGGTTCATTGCTTAAATCGCGTTCCACATCTTTTTGACTCGGATCAAGTACATCATGATTCCCCGCTAGATAACCGTATGGATGTTTTGCATGGTCAAGAATACTCATACTTGCGTCCGCATTTTCCCACTCATACGCTTGGTTTGCACGGTCAACAATGTCTCCTAGATGAGCGGTAAAAACGATATTTTCTTTTTTCCAATGATTTGCAATCCACAATGTCTGTGCCATAAAAATATCATTTTGATAACGGGTTATTTTCTGCGTATCTGGTAAGATAGCTACCTTAAATTGCTCGTTTTTTTCTTCTTGTGCGCTTACCTTATCCAGTTGGGAGAAAGAAAAGATGGCTGTAAAGGTCATTACAACAATGATGAGATGTCTAAGCTGCGTTAAGTTCAAATAAATCTCCTCCATTAAGTAGTTTGCATGCTTCTCATTTAGTGATTTTATCTAGATAAAATTGACGTCATGTTAACAAAACATTTTATTTCTGTTAAGCCTAAACAACCGTTTGGAAGCTGGATAAATACAGCGTCCAATCTGTTCTAGTTTCATTTTTTTGAGCTCGCCCTAAGCAATGGCGCATACTCAACCTACATATGAAAACGTCTTTTTTCACAATAAAAAAGCTTGACCAATCAAAGCCAAACTTTTTCGATATTGAAATCATCGTTTTCTCTCTTGTTCGACAGATTTTACGCAATGGAATCTGTATCACTTTTGTACTCTAAAATATCCCCAGGCTGGCAATCTAATGCCTTGCAAATCCCCTCTAACGTCGAGAAGCGAATGGCCTTTGCCTTCCCATTTTTGAGCACCGACAAATTAGCCATTGTGATTCCAACTTTTTCGGACAGCTCGGTTACACTCATCTTTCGTTTCGCTAACATCACATCAACATTTACAATAATAGCCATGTCGTCACCTTCAAACCGTCAAATCGTTTTCTTGTTTAATATCTAGCGCATGTCGTAAAAGCTTCTGTAAAACTGCGGTAAAAACGGCGATAACGACCGTTGCGAAGATGATCACAAACCCTGGCAATGCGACTCCTGGATGTAAAGCTTGTTGGAGCAGGAGAAACACACAGCCTGCGACATAAAACGCACAAATCATGAACGCAGCGATTTTTATTCGTTCCAGTGCCTTGACTGCTAGTTCGGAAAAAGCCGTATGTTGATCAATAAAATTTAAAAGTTTATATGCTTGATACAGTGCAAAGTAAAAAGGAATGACTGTTCCGTAAACGCCAATTAGGATTGGGTATTGCAAATAAGCGTAGTCTGGATTCATTGCTGCTAAATCGCTTGCAAACCATGGTAAATAGAACAAACATAAAGCGACGACGGTGAACGCTATGATAAAAATTGTGATTTTTAGAAAAAGTGTCGACCCTTGCTTCACACATAAACACCCCACTCTTGTTAATGCCATTATCTTATCATGACATTTATCGATAAACAATAAAATTGTTTTTTGCGTGAATCGTATGAGATCACGTGCGTCGGTCGTCATATTCAACGACGTACGTTCATTTCTCTTCATCGTTTCATTAAAAACACTTGTGTGCATAAAGGATTAAGATAAGATGAATGAGTTTCAATTTTCTGAATATAAATCGTACTTCTTTAGAAGACACTAAACATTGAAAACGACGCTTAGGTTAAATATGATCATTGTAAGCGGTATGATCGAGAGACTTTCACGTCAAGGAGGTGTCGTCATTGATGATAAGTAGAGAAAAGAAAGTAGAAGAACTAGAAAGGCTTTGGAGAGAGCGACAAAATGCACCTATCCCTCAGGAAGCATACGACGCAATTGAAGAAGGAGACTCCGCATTCACGGCATATGCAAAAGGTAAAGAAGCATTAGGTCAAGACACAGGCATTCTCGCTTCATTAAAGGAAGGGCTTGAGTACCACCATGGCGTTTCAGTAGAGGATCAGCATCATAGCAACCCCGAAAGCACAGACGTAAAAGCCGACATAAGACGCACAACCGTAAAAGCAGATGAACAACACCGCTTATACAATGAACGCGAATCAAAGAATGGGCAACTGCCTTCCTATTGTAAAAAATGCCAGAAGGAAACACCTACGCAATTCATGTCCCCAAAGCTCCAGATCCTCTTATTAGGATTCATTGCCGCAGCCATCGTCTATTCGCTGCTCCAGCAATTCGGCGTGCATATGTTGACAGCCAGCCTGCTTTCCATCGTTGTCGGGCTCACTGTTGCTATGATTCAATTTAAACGTTTGCGTAAACCTGTTTGTACGGAATGTAGTTTTTACAAAACATCTTCTTAACCGTAACGCTAGAGCAAAGCCTTTCATGCACGACGATAATGCTCTTCTCTTAGAAAATACCGTGTCTCACCTATTCAAACAAGCACGCCATCACATCTCTTCTGACTTGCTTAATGTGTTGATTGTGTCGGGACGGATGAATCCGATTGGTTAGTAAAATGCAAGACGTTTTATTTGCAGGATCGAACCAGATGCTTGTCCCTGTAAAGCCTAAATGTCCTAAAATGGCATCGGCTCTATTTAAACGAGAAAAAAAGTCCCATCCTAAACCACGGGGCTCGTTCAAGTGTGAGGTATGGTTGACCATTGAAAGTTTCACGAGCTCCTCACTTAAAATTTGTTTTCCGTTAAATGAACCTCCACTCATGATCAATTTACAAAATTTGATCAGGTCATAAGCCGTAGAAAACACGCCTGAATGACCTGTTACGCCTCCTAGTAAATAAGCATTTTCATCATGCACGGTCCCGAGAAGACATTTTCCCAGTTCTTCCTTATATTCGGTCGGGGCGACACGTTTAAGGTATGCTTCAGCAGCGGGGTTATAACACGTATCCGACATACCTATAGGCTCCCATATATGTTTTTTTACGATTTGATTGATAGGCTTTTCGCTCACATGTCGAACAAGCTCGCCTAATACGATATACCCTCTGTTACTATACACGACGCTAGATCCAGGCTCATTTTCGAGAGGGCTCTTGAAAACGCCCTCTATCATTTCTTGTCTAGCCTTTCCATACTGCCTTACATAAGTGCTGCCGGATAGACCGGATGTATGCGTCAGCAAGTGAAAAATGGTCACCTTTTTTAAAGGCGATGTATTCTCTACTTCGATATAGCGACTTAAAAAGCCGTGTAAATCGATGATTCCTTTATCAATCATGAGGAGGATTGCAGGCAAAGTAGCCACGACTTTCGTTAACGATGCTAAGTCAAACACTGTATCCATCGTCATCCGTTCTTTATTCGGCTGGATTCTCCTATATCCGTAAGCATCAGCATAGATCGTGTCTTCATCAGCTATAACGATCACCGCTCCGGGGATTTGACCTTTGCTCGTTACATCTAAAAGGTATTTGTGAATATTTCTAACCCGACTGTGGTGGCTCGTAGTTAAAGGACGTTCACCCATGCCTTCAATCATTTTTTACACCCCTACTTTTTCGACTTATATCAAACTTTCACATTGAGACATTTCCATTCACCTTATTGATATAACTCTCTATATAACCCGTACGCCTTTAATAACTCCTCATGCGTTCCCGTTTGAACGACCTGACCTTGCTCCATCACATAGATCGTATCAGCATTTTGAATCGTCGCGAGTCGATGTGCGATCACGAGCGTCGTTCGCCCAACCATTAACCGATCTAAAGCGTCTTGGACGATCTTCTCCGATTGTGAATCGAGCGCTGAAGTGGCTTCGTCCAATAACAAAATGTCAGCACCTCTAATAAAGGCGCGGGCAATGGCAATACGTTGGCGTTGACCACCAGACAAATTCGTAGCACTCTCACCGATGACCGTATCATAGCCTTGTGGGAGACGTTCAATGAAGGAATGAGCGTGGGCTTGCTTCGCCGCTTCCACAACGTCTTCTTTTGTGGCATTCAGATTGCCGTATCGTATGTTTTGTTCAATCGTCACATGAAATAAAATCGGGTCTTGGGGGACATAGGCGATACGCTCTCTAAGCTCTCGCAACGTATACGTATGAATGGGCTGATTTTTAATCGTGATACATCCTGAATCAATTGGATAAAAACCCATTAAAATTTTAAATATTGTACTTTTTCCAGCACCGCTTGGGCCAACTAAAGCAGCTCTTTCCTCTTGACGAATCGACATGCTTACCTGTTTTAAAACTGGCTGCTGTGAACGATAACTAAATGTGACGTCGTTTAAGCCGATCATCATATTCTTCTCGTCATTTGAACTTATCTCAAATCGCCCTGAGGGATAGGAATGTGATTCTGGTTGAATATCTAAAATATCAAATAATCGTTTTGTGCTTACCAATGATTGCTGTAATTCTGCAACAAATTGACCAGTATATAAAAACATAGACGTCACACCACTTTGTAAAAAGAGGATCGCTACGACAGTACCAATGCTTATATGGCCTTGGAAAGATAAAAGCAAACCGACCATAAGAATCCCGATCGTACTAAGATATGTGAGAACGACATTTAAACCGTCAAGCGTGCCTGCTAATTTTCCTTGCTGGATCGTTAAACGATAGATGTCCTCATTATGCTTAGCAAGTCGTTGACGCTGCTGACCATAAAGATTAAACAGTTTGACTGTTCGGATGCCGCTTAACATGTCTGTTAAGGTCGATGTGAACTTTCCGAGGTTTTGTTGATGCTCCTCCGCCACATGACGAAATTTCGGGGCTAGTAATCCATTGACCAGCCCAAAGAGACAGCCAATGATGACTGAATAGATTCCCATTCGCCAATCGAGGATGATGATCGCGACAACCGTAAAAATGCCGCCCGTCAACGCACTGTTCAGGTTAATTATTTTGCTCGAAAAAACGCTTTCGACAGATTGAATATCATTCGTTAGTCGTGAAATGATCTCACCGCTTCGCTCCGAATCATAGTACTGCATTGGGAGGTCCATTAAATGGGCGAGCAGTTTTAAGCGGATTTCACCGGTAATCTGATTTGTACGAAGCGCAAGCAAATAATACAGGTAGAAGTCCAGGACCATGATTAAAAAAAAGAACAGGATGAATCCTATTAAGTTGAAAAAAAAGGCATCGTCCAAACCAGAAATTGCATCAAAAACAGACTTTAAAATTAAGGCAAACATCAAGGTTTGTATGAGTGTCGTCAGTCGCGCAACAAATAACATTGAAAAATAAAATGCTTTATTTGACCCGAGCAACGAGAGCAATCTATAAAGTTCATGGCTTTTAAACCGTTTCAGCACACCATCACGATCCTATCATGTGTAAAATTGCTGTTGAAATAAACGCTTGTAAACGCCGTCTTGTCTGATTAATACGTCATGCGGTGCATTTTCCACGATCGTACCACCGTCTAAGACGACAACGCGATCGGCATGCTTAATCGTGGAGAGCCGATGGGCGATGATGATTGTCGTACGCCCCTTCATGACACGCTCTAAGGCTTGTTGAACCATCATTTCAGTACGCGTATCAAGGGCAGATGTTGCTTCATCTAAAAGTAAAATGGGCGCCTTTTTAAGAAAAGCTCGGGCAAGCGTCATTCTTTGCCGCTGACCGCCAGATAACATCACACCACCTTCGCCAACGATCGTTTCATAACCGTTAGGTAAATTGACAATGAATTCGTGTGCATGAGAGGCTCGTGCGGCAGCTTCAATCTCCTCTCTTGTTGCTGTCAAGTTTCCACAGAGAATATTGTCTTCAATGGAGCGATTAAATAGATGAGCGTCTTGTGAAACGACCGCAAACTGTTGCCGTAATTCAGCTATATCCCACTTTCGTATTGAGCGATTTTGTACATACACTTCTCCACTTTGATGCGGATAAAAATGTGTCAGTAGATGAAAGATGGTGCTTTTCCCAACCCCACTCAAGCCGACGATGGCGACGGTTTCTCCTTCTTTGATAGCAATAGAAACCTCTTTCAATACATTCACTTCTTCATCATATGAAAAAGTGACATGTCGTAATTGAATCACATGTCGATCTCTTTTTACAGTCAAGTCAGTATTTTTTGATTCTTTCTGTTTTGACTGCTCCGTAGGAGACGAAAACAATTCATATACTCGCCTAAATCCGGCTGAGCTTGAACGAAGCTGTGCAAAAAGGTGGGGCAATTCACTGATCGGACCAGAAATATAGTCAACAAGAACGATAAAAGCAATGAGATCCCCAGTTGTCATGTTCGTCGTAAGAGTTAAATAACCACCAAATAAAGCGACGACCGCATAAGGAGCGATCATCAGAACTGTCGTAAAGCAGTTCATCACAAAATGACGAAAATCAATGTGCTTTTTTTGCTTTAAGATTGCTTTGATTTCATTTTCATAATGTCGATAATACGTTTGCTTGAGATCATACGCTTTGATGATCGGCATCCCCATAATCGTTTCTCTAACCATAGTATTGACTTGTGCTTCATGCGATTGCACACCCTCAGAATACTTTTCAATCCGCTCACTCAGCTTATTGACAATGATTGTAACGATCGGCATTAAAATAATACTAAAAATAGCCAACATCCAATGAACAGTGAACAAGTAAATCAACGCTGCAACAAAGATAAAAGGCTGAGATAGTAATTTTGGAAACGTTTGATTAATAAATTGCTGGATTAGATGTAAATCATTTGTAATGCGAGAAATCAGGTCGCCTGAATGTATACTTTCAAGCTTTTTCACGGGCAGTTGCAAAATGTGCGAAGCTACATCCCCTTTTAAAGACTTCGTCACTCCACCGCTAAACAGACTAGCAGAATACTTAAAGATGTACTGCATGATAAAACTGACCGTAATAACGAGGATAATTTGCAAAGCAATCTGCACAGTTAAGTTCCACTGTTCATTTAACACAGCATCAGTCATTAATTTAATGAAATGAGCATTCACCACATTGATGACACTCACTGAAATGACGCCAACAACCGCCAAAAGGAATGATAACTTGTGTGGCTTTATGTATTTCCATACCCAGCTTAGAAAGGGAATCACCTCGTTTATCAAAATCGGCAGAACAAAACGAAACAGTTGTACATTTCCAAAGGTATTTATTGAAGAATCATTAAAGAATCGCTGCTCCACAATACTTTCATTTAAAAATGATGATTTTCGTGCAGATCCGCCTTCAACACTAAGCCTTTTTACCAACCGTACTACTTAGACGTTATTTACTCCATTATCCCATTGCGATGTTTTTCCTGCCACTCCTCTCGTAATATCCCCATTTTAATTGCATCAAAATATTCACCATCAACAGTCCTGGCTTTCCTAATGCGCGCTTCTTCCTTCATCCCTATTTTTTCTGCAACCTTCATCATTCTTACATTTCCTGACCATGTTGACATACCGAGCCTGTGTATACCTGTTGCTGAAAAAAGAAAATCGATCCACATTTTATAGGCTTCAAAACCATAGCCCCCATTCCATAAAGTATGCTCATAAATCACCACACCCGTTTCTAGCCAGTTCGTATTTTGATCGATCCAGTATGAACCAACGTTTCCAATCGCTTTGCCATCAACCTTAATGACGAGTGACGCCGGAATAGACGGTAGAATCTCTCGTTTCCATTGCTTCCGATACTCATCCTTGCTCATTTTCTCTTCAGGAATATACGGTCCGTTCCACTTTTTCGCGGCTTGTTCCTGCTCTTCATATTTCCAAAAGTACAGTTCATTCATATCTTCATTTGTTGGTTCGCTTAAGATCACTTTATTTCCAATTAATTCAATCACTATCAACGTTTCTCCTTTAGAGCTTATAACTCATGATCACTCTTTAACCCAAATATCTTTTTACAGCATTAATTTATTTCTATATTTCCTACCGAAACTGATATATTAAGTTTCGCTTCATTATTTTGAGTTTGATGTATTACCTCTTTTCCTGGTCCTTTATTAATCATTTCCAATTTATGTTCTTTAGATAAGATCTTACCATTCTTAGTCGATATGTTTAATCCTAGATCAGCAATTTTTGTCATATCTGGTAGCTGAACTTTTACATTACCATTTGAAACTTCAATATTGTTTTCGCCATGAATCTTTTTTAAAAATAAATTCTTCACACTGCCTACTTTACTTCTAATATTGATTTGTCCTTCTACTTCCCCTAAATGGATAGAACCATTCCCGGAATGAACATTAAGAAGCCCTCCTTTAAAGCTATTCATGCTAATCGTCCCTACATCAGAGGTCAGAGATAGTCGGCTAGCTCCAGTCACTTGGTCGACATCAATATTTCCGTTTTCTGTCTCCAGCTGAATATCTTCTAACAAACCAGCCGGTACGTTTAAGAGAATTTCGCTTTTGTTTCTTATTCCAGGTATTATTTTTTTCCACCCTTGATTGGTTGTGTGTACATTAATCATGGCTTTGTCCTGACTATAAGTAATATCAATGTTCGGCTCTCCGAATATGGGCTTTTGACCTTGAACATCAATCGACAAATCTTGTGAATGACTGACTATCTTAATATTCGCTAAATCCGCATTAAGTTGAATACCGTTAACATTATTTATCTTTGAACGGTACTCAAAGTTACTTGTTGAGCTGTTTAACAAACCTAAACCTACAACGAATAAAGTCATTACAATGATTCCTCCTAGAATAAACTTTTTTCTCCGCATTGTTCATCATTCATTCCCTTACTCAGTATATATTTTATTCACTAAGTATTTTAGTTGATATAATACTTAGTGAATAAAATATACAGAAAACGAATCCTCTAGTCAACAAAAAAACAGATCTATTTATGATCTGTTTTAAATGGTTTCTTCAATATTTTAAAGCAAGTGATTTCGTACAAGAAAAGAAGATGATATTTCGTTGCCTTCAATTAATCTGGTTGTATGGTGGAAGTCACTTAACCGTTTCCCACCCTCTACATCTTTCTGTAATTTCATGTGAGTCAGCAGGAATTTCAATATTTTTACTGAAATATACATAGTTAGCAGTAATTTCATTATGGTGGTGTGGTAGATGATTGACATACTAAAAAAGCAGATTCCATTAATACATCATTGTAAGGACATGACTAAAATTAATAAAGGATTCTCTTCAGATGAAAAATATCTGATTCATATGCCTGGTGATAACAACAATTTACTCCTTAGAATGTTCAATATTGAAGAGTTGGAGTCAAAGAAAATGGAGTATTCCATATTAGAAAAGATGCAAGCGTTTAAAATTAATTGTTCAGTGCCCATTTCTTTTGGTGAGGCAGGAAAAAAGGATATTTGATTACATCCTACATAGAGGGTAAAGATGCTGAAAGTGAAATCCAAAAATACTCAGAACAAGAACAACATAATATAGGTATTGTTGCAGGGAGAGAATTAAGAAAAATGCATCAATATACTGCACCAAACCATATCCCTTCTTGGTATTCAAGAAAGCTTGTAAAACATGAGAGATATATAGATGCTTACTTAGCATCTGAAATAAAAGTTGATAATGACAGAAAAATCATGGATTTTATTGATGAAAACATTCATCTGATGAAACAAAGACCTAACTTATTTCAACATGATGACTTTCACCTTGGAAATATCATTGTCAATGATAAAAAATTTGCAGGGGTCATAGACTTTAACAGGTATGATTGGGGTGATCCTTTCCATGAATTCCTTAAGATAGGTATTTTTAGTAGAGGGGTAAGCATTCCATTTTCAGTTGGTCAGATTAGAGGTTACTTTGATCATGTTGAACCTGATGATTATTTTTGGAGGCTTTATTCACTGTACCTAGCAATGTGTGTTTTCTCTACTGTAGTATGGACTTTAAGAACGATTCCAGATGACATAGATTCTATGTTAAATAAAGTATACATGTTATTAGAAGATCATGATTACTTTAGTGATGTCAATATCGGGTTAAAAATCCCCAAAAACGCCGGACTAAAATTCCTCACTTTGCTGTTTCTGGAGCTGAAGGCAGAGGAAATACCCCGGCCTTTTTCTTCTCTTCCATGCGATAGGAATCACCTTTGATGCTAAACGTAACCGAGTGATGCAGGAG